>NZ_JBYTAE010000035.1:0-53352 GCF_058787875.1 Hydrogenophaga sp. FW305-3-2-15-A-LB1
GGTCTGGGGGCGGTGGTCCGCCGCGTGCGGGGTGTCCAGGTCGAGGATCGGGCCGTCGTCGAACGACAGCGAGTCGATGCTGGGTGCCGGGGTGCGGTCCATGGCTTGCACCGGCTCGGGCGCATGCTCCTGCAGCGGGGCGGGGCCGGACGGGAAGTCCAAGTCGAAGTCCATCGACATGGACGAGGGCGGGCCATCCTTCGCGTCCGCGGGGGCATTGGTCAGCGCCTCGGTCATCTTGAGGTCGTCCATGCTGGACATGCCCGCCTCCCGGGCGGCCAGCGGTGCGGCGTCCGAGGGTTCGTCGAGCGAAAAGTCCAGATCGAGGTCGAGATCGCCCAGGCCGGACGGCGGGGCTTGCTTGCCGGGCTCGTTCAGCGTGCTGGCGCCAAAGGGCATGGTGTTCAGGCCGGCACCCGCGATGCCCGCCGTGGCCGCGACCTTCACGGCCGGGCTGCCGCCGGGTTGGTACAGGGGGTTGGAGGGATCCAGGTCCTTGCCAAGTTCGCAGGCGTGTTCCCATTCCGGGCCCTGGCCTTGCGTGAGGTTGTAGGCCTCCGTAGCCACCACCTCGAACGCGCGCGCATCGCGGCGCTTGGCGTAGATTTCCAGCAGCTTGTTGTGGATGGCCACGCGCGTGGGCGTGCTGCGCATCGCTTCCTTGAGGATTTCCTCGGCCTGCAGGTCGCGACCGTAGGCGAGATACACGTCGGCTTCGGCGACCGGATCCACATCACCTGCCGCATCCAGCTGGCTGGGCGAGTACACCATGGACGAGCCGGAGGCCACGGATTCCGCGGTGTCGATGCGCTGACCACCGCTGGAGCCGAAGAACGAATCGGGTTGCAGGCGGCTTTCCAGGAAGGAGCTGTCGACGCTCGAACCGTGCTTGCGCTGGCGGATGCGATAGAGGCCCAGGCCGGCCAGCAAGGCCAGCAGGCCGCCCGCCACAGGCAGGGCCAGCGGGTTGTCGCGCAACTGGTCGAAGAACGAAGGTTCGTCGGGCAGCGGCGTGGGCACCGGCAGCGGAGGCTTCACCGGAGCTGGGGTGGTGGAAGGCGCGGCGGCCGCTGGGGCCTCGGCCGGCGGTGCGGCCGGCGCCGGGGCTTCTGCCGCAGGCGCGGCGGGCGCGGGAGCTGCCTCGGTCGGCGCGGGTGCGGCGGGCACGGTCACCGTGGGAGCCGGTGCCGGAGCGGCCGCAGGGGCCGCCGCTGCAGGCGCTGCAGGGGCAGGCGCGGCAGCGGGAGCCGCCGGTGCGGGCGCAGGGGCGCTGCCGCCGCCCAGCTTGGACAATTCCTCGATGTTGCGCGAGAGCTCGGCCACGCGCGAGGA
The DNA here is from genome assembly GCF_058787875.1 of Hydrogenophaga sp. FW305-3-2-15-A-LB1. Classification (NCBI taxonomy): domain Bacteria; kingdom Pseudomonadati; phylum Pseudomonadota; class Betaproteobacteria; order Burkholderiales; family Comamonadaceae; genus Hydrogenophaga; species Hydrogenophaga sp. FW305-3-2-15-A-LB1. The sequence continues at coordinate 1,333 of NZ_JBYTAE010000035.1, forward strand.
CGCTTCCTTGGCCTGGCGTTCCTTGGCGATCTTGTCTTCGTTGGCGGCCTGGCCTGGCGCGGCTTCCTTGGACAGCGTCAGCTTGTCGGCGGCCGGTGCGGCGGGCTTGGCTTCCTTGACTTCGGTCTGCACCTGGCCGGCGGCCTGCCGATCGGCGGCGGCGACACCCGCCTCGGGCGCGCTGCCTGCGAGGCGGCGGCGGAATTCATTGAAATCGCGGCTCTGGGCCGTGATGGTCTGGCGTGCCTCACTCGGCGCGATGGCGCTGGCTTCCGCTGCGCTGGGCAGGTCAAGCACAACGCCGGCCTTCATGCGGTTGACGTTGCCCGAGATGAAGGCGTTGGGGTTCTGTCGCAGCATGGCCACGAGCATCTGGTCCAGGGACACGTCCGCTGGCTTGTTGGCGGCCGCGATGCCGCCGGCGGTGTCACCGGCTTTGACGCGGACCTGGCCTCCACCCGCGCTGCTGGGAGCGGCCGGTGCAGGCGTGGGCCGAGCCACCGGTGCGGGTGCCGGGGCAGGTGTGGGTGCCGCGGCGGCCGGCGCCGGGGTCGCGGCTCGGGGTGGCTGCACCTGAGGCTGGGCGACGCTGGGCGCGGGTGCCGCAGGGCGTGGCGCTGAGGCGGCCGGGGGGGCAGACACGCCCGGCGCCACGGGCACCGGCTGAGGCGCGGCCGCGCGCAGGTTCGGTGGGTCGAAGAGCAGGGTGTAGTCGCGAACCATGCGGCCGGACGACCAGTTGGCCTCGACGATGAGGTCCACAAAGGGTTCGGTGACCGGGCGCGAACTGGTCAGGCGCAGGTAGGCACGGCCATCGGCGCGCCGTTGCAGGCTGATCTGCAGGGTCGCCAGCGCGGCGTTGACGTCCACGCCCGCCGCCCGGAAGGTATCGCCGGAAGCCAGGCCCACCCGCAGGCTGGCGGCTTCTTCCGCATTGATGTCCGGCACGTCGATCTCGGCCCGTAGCGGTTCGCCCAGGGCCGACTGCACCACCACACGACCGAGCGCCAAGGCCTCGGCATCGCTGTGGTGCACGAGGCCCGCACACAGCACCGCCGCCGCAGCGACCGCATGCAACCGCGCGAGACCTCGTAAACCCGTGCCGGGAGGCACTGGGCGGGTCTGTTGGGATGGGGTGTGGCGGGAGATGGATGGCACTTTGACCTCGACGTAAAAAACCGAGAATTGACCTTAACATCAACGGATTACAGTGACAAGCTGAGAATCCGCTTGAGTTTCTTCGTCGACCCTCTGTCGTCGCGGGGCGGGTTGTTGCGTTGCAGTGGCGCAACGTGAACAACCACACCCTTCATCCATCGATGCCATCCCCGGGTGGGTCAGGCCTCGAGCAGGATGCGCAGCATGCGGCGCAGGGGTTCTGCCGCGCCCCAGAGCAGTTGATCGCCGATGGTGAAGGCGCCCACGTACTCCGGGCCCATGGCCAGCTTGCGAACACGGCCCACCGGGATCGTCATGGTGCCCGTCACGGCCACCGGGGTCAGGTCCTGGATCGTCGCTTCGCGCGTGTTCGGCACCACTTTCACCCAGGCGTTGTCGGCCGCGATCATGGCTTCGATATCGGCCACGGGCACGTCCTTCTTGAGCTTGAAGGTGAGGGCCTGGCTGTGGCAGCGCATGGCGCCCACGCGCACGCAGAAGCCGTCCACCGGGATGGCCGGGATATTGAAGCCTTCCCCCATGCCGAGGATCTTGTTGGTCTCGGCCATGCCCTTCCACTCTTCCTTGGACATGCCATTGCCCAGGTCCTTGTCGATCCAGGGGATGAGCGAGCCGCCCAGTGGCACGCCGAAGTTGGCGGTCTCGGCGCCCGAGAGCGAGCGCTGCTTGGCGATCACCTTGCGATCGATCTCCAGGATGGCGCTCTTGGGGTCGTCCAACAGGGCCTTGACCTCGGCGTTGAGCGTGCCGTACTGCGTGAGCAACTCGCGCATGTGCTGGGCACCACCGCCGGAAGCCGCCTGGTAGGTTTGCGTGCTCATCCACTCCACCAGGCCCGCCTTGTAGAGCGCGCCCACACCCATGAGCATGCAGCTCACGGTGCAGTTGCCACCGATCCAGTCCTTGCCGCCCTGGGCCAGGGCGTTCTGGATGACGGGCAGGTTGACCGGGTCCAGGACGATGACGGCGTTCTTGTCCATGCGCAGCGTGGACGCGGCGTCGATCCAGTGGCCGTTCCAGCCCGCCGCGCGCAGCTTGGGGTAGACCTCGCTGGTGTAGTCGCCGCCCTGGGCGGTGATGACGATGTCGCAGCGCTTGAGGGCCGCGATGTCGTGCGCGTCCTGCAGCTGGGTTTCGTTTTTCGCCATCGCAGGGGCTTTGCCGCCCGCGTTGGAGGTGGAGAAAAACAGCGGTTCGATCAGGTCAAAGTCGCTCTCCGCGACCATGCGGTCCATCAGCACGGAACCGACCATGCCGCGCCAGCCAACGAGTCCTACGAGTTTCATGTCAACGCCCTTCAGTTAAAAAACCGTTTTGCCCCGGCTCGTCTGGCCGGGGAGGGGCGTGACGAACCGGAGCTGTATCAGCCCTTGGTAATGGTTTTGGTGATGGCGGCCACGACGGCATCGCCCATGCCGCGGGTGCTCACCTTGGTCGTGCCCTCCGACCAGATGTCCGTGGTGCGCAGGCCGGACGCGAGCACGCTGCTGACCGCAGTTTCAATGCGGTCGGCGGCTTCGGTCTGGTTGAACGTGAATCTGAGCATCATGGCAGCGGACAGTATTGTAGCCAGAGGATTGGCCAGGTTCTTGCCGGCGATGTCCGGCGCGCTGCCGTGGCTGGGTTCGTACAGGCCCTGGTTCTTCGTGTTGAGCGAGGCCGAGGGCAGCATGCCGATGGATCCGGTGAGCATGGACGCCTCGTCGGACAGGATGTCACCGAACATGTTGCCGGTGACGACCACGTCGAACTTCTTGGGCGCGCGCACCAGCTGCATGGCGGCGTTGTCCACGTACATGTGCTCCAGCTCCACGTCGGGGTACTGGGCGTGCACCTCGGTCACCACGTCCTTCCAGAACTGAAAGGTTTCGAGCACGTTGGCCTTGTCGACGCTGGTCACCTTCTTGTTGCGCTTGCGTGCGGCCTGGAAGGCCACGTGGGCGATGCGCTCGATCTCGGGCTTGCTGTAGCGCATGGTGTCGAAGGCTTCCTCCGCGCCGGGGAAGTGCCCGTCGGTGGCGGTGCGCCGGCCACGGGGCTGGCCGAAGTAGATGTCGCCGGTCAGCTCGCGGATGATGAGGATGTCCAGGCCGGAGATCAGTTCGGGCTTGAGGCTGGAGGCGCCCACCAGCTCGGGATAGCAGATGGCCGGGCGGAAGTTGGCAAACAGGCCCAGGTGCTTGCGCAGGCCCAGGATGGCTTGTTCCGGGCGCAGCGGGCGGTCCAGCTTGTCGTACTTCCAGTCGCCCACGGCACCGAAGAGCACCGCGTCGGCGTCCATCGCCAGTTTCAGGGTGGACTCGGGCAGCGGGTGGCCGTGGGCCTCGTAGGCCGCGCCACCCACCAGGGCGGACTCCATTTCGATCGGCAGCTCGAGTGCCTGAAGGACCCTGACCGCTTCGGCCACGATTTCGGTGCCGATGCCGTCACCCGGAAGAACTGCGATTTTCATGTGATGTGAAGTTGGAGTCGAGAGAAATGCTCAGGCCGCCATCGTGTGCGCGAGCCAGGGCTTGGTCGCCAGGCGCTCGGCTTCGAAGGCCGCGATCTTGTCCTTGTAGCGCAGCGTGAGGCCGATGTCGTCCAGCCCGTTGAGCAGGCAGTACTTGCGGAACGCCTGCACGTCGAAGGGGATTTCCTCGCCCTGCGGCTTGACGATCACCTGGCGCTCCAGGTCGATGGTGAGCTGGTAGCCGGGGAAGGCCGCGACTTCATCGAACAGCTGGGCCACCTGCGCCTCGGGCAACTGGATGGGCAGCAGGCCGTTCTTGAAGCAGTTGTTGAAGAAGATGTCGGCGTAGCTGGGCGCGATGATGGCGCGAAAACCGTACTGGTCGATGGCCCAGGGCGCGTGCTCGCGGCTGGAGCCGCAGCCGAAGTTCTTGCGCGCCAGCAGCACGGACGCACCGGCGTAGCGCGGCTGGTTGAGCACGAAGTCGGGGTTGGGCTTGCGGCTGGCCGGGTCCTGGCCCGGTTCGCCCTTGTCGAGGTAGCGCCACTCGTCGAACAGGTTCTCGCCGAAGCCGGTCTTGCGGATCGACTTCAGGAACTGCTTGGGGATGATGGCGTCGGTGTCGACGTTCTCGCGGTCCATCGGGGCCACGAGGCCCTTGTGGAGGGTGAATTTCTGCATGGTGATGTGTGCCTGTTATTTGGCGATGTCCTGGACCTTCTCGCCGGCTTTTTCAATGCCCTTGCCGGCCGCCTGGCCGGCTTGCTTGGCGTCCTGCTTGACGCCGGTCCAGGTGTTGCACGCGGCCAGCGTCAGCGAGAGGGCGAAGGCGGCTGCGATCCATGCAATGCGTTTCATGTGAATCTCCTGAGGGTGGTTGCGGGGGAAGGAGGAAGGGTCAAGCGAAGGTGCGCACGTCCACGAAGTGGCCGTGCACCGCGGCCGCGGCGGCCATGGCGGGGGACACCAGGTGGGTGCGGCCACCAGCGCCCTGGCGGCCTTCGAAGTTGCGGTTGCTGGTGGAGGCGCAGCGCTCGCCCGGCTCCAGCCGGTCGGCGTTCATGGCCAGGCACATCGAGCAACCGGGCTCGCGCCACTCGAAGCCCGCCGCCTTGAAGATCTCGTGCAGGCCTTCGCGCTCGGCCTGGGCCTTCACCAGGCCGGAGCCCGGCACGACCAGCGCCAGCTTGACGTTCTTGGCCACCTTCTGGCCGAGCTTCTTCACCACGGCGGCGGCTTCGCGCATGTCTTCGATGCGGCTGTTGGTGCAGGAACCGATGAAGACCTTGTCGACGAAGATGTCGTTGAGCGGCTTGCCGGGCGACAGGTCCATGTAGGTCAGCGCGCGTTCGATGGCGCCGCGCTTGTTGGCGTCCTTTTCGCGGTCGGGGTCGGGCACCGAGCCGTCGATGCCGAGCACCATCTCGGGCGAGGTGCCCCAGGTGACCTGCGGCACGATCTGCGAGGCGTCGAGTTCGACCACGGCGTCGAACGTCGCGTCGGTGTCGGACTGCAGGGTCTTCCAGTAGGCCACGGCCTGGTCCCATTCCACGCCGGTGGGCGAGAGCGGGCGGCCCTTGACGTATTCGATGGTCTTGTCGTCCACCGCCACGAGGCCGGCGCGCGCGCCGCCTTCGATGGCCATGTTGCACACCGTCATGCGGCCTTCCATGCTCAGCGCGCGGATCGCCGCGCCGCCGAACTCGATGGTGTAGCCCGTGCCGCCGGCCGTGCCGATCTTGCCGATGATGGCCAGCACGATGTCCTTGGCGGTGCAGCCCTTGGCGAGCTGGCCGTCCACGCGCACCAGCATGTTCTTGGCTTTCTTGGCCAGCAGGGTCTGCGTGGCCAGCACGTGCTCGACCTCGCTGGTGCCGATGCCGTGGGCCAGGGCGCCGAACGCCCCGTGGGTGGAGGTGTGGCTGTCGCCGCAGACCACGGTCATGCCCGGCAGGGTCGCGCCGTTTTCCGGGCCGATCACGTGCACGATGCCCTGGCGCTTGGACATGAAGGGGAAGAAGGCGGCCGCGCCGAATTCGGCGATGTTGCTGTCCAGCGTGGTGATCTGTTCCTTGCTGATCGGATCGGTGATGCCGTCGTAGCCGAGTTCCCAGCCGTTGGTGGGCGTGTTGTGGTCGGCGGTGGCCACCACCGAACTCACGCGCCAGACCTTGCGGCCAGCCTGGCGCAGGCCTTCATAGGCCTGGGGGCTGGTGACTTCGTGCACCAGGTGCCGGTCGATGTAGAGCACGGACGTGCCGTCCTCTTCGGTGTGGACAACGTGTTCGTCCCAGATCTTGTCGTAGAGCGTGCGTGGCATGGCGTGGGTCTTGTCGTGGAGGAAGGATTTTAGGCCGCCTGACGGACATCGGCGGCACTGAGGTGATCCACCAGCAGGCGTGCGCTGGCGGGCAGGCTGGAGAAATCGCGGGCCACCAGCACCAGCTGGCGCTGGGCCCAGGGATCGGTCAAGGGCACGGCCTGCAGCGCATCGCCGGTGCTCAGCAACTGGAAGGCGCGCTCGGGCATCACGCCCACGCCCAGGCCGTTGGCGATCATGCGGCACATGGCGTCCAGCCCGGTCACGCGGATGCGCACGCGCACGGTGGTGCCGGCCTGGGTGGCGGCCTGGTGCGTGGCCAGGTGGATGGAGCTGTTGGCGTGCAGGCCCACATGGTCGAAGGGCAGGGTGGCTTCGAAGGGCACGGGTCCGCCGCTGGCCAGCGGGTGCCCGCGCGGCACCACCAGCGCCAGACTGTCGCGCCGGTAGGGCAGGCTTTGCAGGCCGACGGTGCCCATGGCGCCGTTGCACAGGCCGAGGTCGGTGGCGCCTTCCTTCACCGCGCGCAACACCTCGGGGCTGAGGTGCTCCTCCAGATCGATCTTGATCTGGGGGTGTTGGCGCGCGAAGGCGCCCAGGTCTTCGGGCAGGAACTGCACGATGGCCGAGATGCTGGCGTGCACGCGCACATGCCCGCGCACGCCATCGGCGTACTCGGCCAGTTCGATCTGCATCTTCTCCAGGCCGAACAGCACGGTGCGCGCGTGGTGCAGCAGGCCTTCGCCCGCGGGCGTGAGCCGCACGCCCCGCGCATGGCGGTGCAGCAGTGTGGTGCCCAGCGCGCTTTCCAGGTCCGACAGGCGCTTGCTGATCGCCGAGGCGGCGATGAACTCCCGCTCCGCCGCGCGGCCGATGCTGCCCAGCTCGCACACGGCCACGAAGAGTTGCAGCGAGGTGAGGTCGATCTGGCGGGCGAAATTGCGTTCCGAGAGCATGGGGGGTTGGCTTCTCGTTTGGAGAGGCTGAGAAAGGATTTTCCCTCAGATAGTGAGTCCATGACATCGTCAAGGACGATGGCTGGCTTGCTGCTCTGCGCAGGCCGGAGGCGAAAAAAAGCCCGCCGGGCGGCGGGCTTTCAGGGGGGCGGACGCCGATCAGCGGTTGGCCAGCGGCTTGACGTCGCGGCGCACCGAGCCGGTGAACAGCTGGCGCGGACGGCCGATCTTGTACTCGGGGTCGCTGATCATTTCGTTGAGCTGGGCGATCCAGCCGACGGTGCGCGCCAGCGCGAAGATGCCGGTGAACAGGTTGACCGGGATGCCGATGGCGCGCTGCACGATGCCGGAGTAGAAGTCCACGTTCGGGTAGAGCTTGCGCGAGACGAAGTACTCGTCTTCCAGCGCGATCTTCTCGAGTTCCTTGGCCAGCTTGAACAGGGGGTCGTTTTCCAGGCCCAGTTCCTGCAGCACTTCGTTGCAGGTTTCCTGCATCAGCTTGGCGCGCGGGTCGTAGTTCTTGTACACGCGGTGACCGAAGCCCATGAGCTTGACGCCGGAGTTCTTGTCCTTGACCTTCTCCATGAACTCGCCGACCTTGGAGACGCCGCCGTTGCGCTGGATGTCTTCCAGCATGTTCAGGCAGGCCTCGTTGGCGCCACCGTGGGCTGGGCCCCACAGACAGGCCACGCCGGCCGCGATGGCGGCGAACGGGTTGGTGCCGGACGAGCCGCACAGGCGCACGGTGGAGGTGGAGGCGTTCTGCTCGTGGTCGGCGTGCAGGATGAAGATGCGGTCCAGCGCGCGCTCGAGCACCGGGTTGACCTGGTACTCCTCGCAGGGCGTGCCGAACATCATGCGCAGGAAGTTGCCCGAGTAGCTCAGGTCGTTCTTCGGGTACATGTAGGGCTGGCCGATGCCGTACTTGTAGGCCATGGCCACCAGCGTGGGCATCTTGGCGATCAGGCGGATCGCGGCGATCTCACGGTGCTTCGGGTTGTTGATGTCCGTGCTGTCGTGATAGAAGGCCGACAGGCCGCCGACCAGGCCGGTGAGCACGGCCATGGGGTGGGCGTCACGGCGGAAGCCGCGCAGGAAGAACTGCATCTGCTCGTTGACCATGGTGTGGTTGGTCACGAGCTTGTGGAAGTCGCCCCGCTGCGATTCGTTCGGCAGCTCGCCGTTGAGCAGCAGGTAGCAGGTGTCGAGGTAGTCGCACTGCGTGGCCAGCTGTTCGATGGGGTAGCCTCGGTACAGCAGCTCGCCCTTGTCGCCATCGATGTAGGTGATGGCCGACTGGCACGAGGCCGTGGACAGGAAGCCCGGGTCGTAGGTGAACATGCCGGTCTGCGCGTAGAGCTTTCGGATGTCGATCACGTCCGGACCGATGTTGCCGGCGTAGACCGGCAGGTCGACGCTGGGGCTGCCGTTGGAGAACGACAGGGTGGCTTTGTTGTCTACGAGTTTCATGCAGGTTCCTCGGATGATGAGAGAGGTCGCAGGCCGCGCAGCAGTGCAAGCACTTGCGTCACGTCCGCGCGTTCGAGATCGCCTTGGAGGGGCTTTCGACCGAGCAGCAGATCCAGCAGGTCGTTGTCGGACAAGTCCATCAAGAGCCCGAGTGCATCGGCTTGGCGCACGGTTAAGCCAGATTCGTGCCTGGCGAAGAATCGCTCGATGAACAGATCGTTCTCGAGCAGGCCACGACGACACCGCCAGCGCAGCTTGCTCAGCGCGCGCTCGTCCAGCAAGGCATCCTGCAGGGGGGTGTCGGTCATGGGGTTCGGGGGTGGGCGCTCAGACAGAGCGCAGCACCATCATTTCCTTGATCTTGCCGATGGCCTTCGTGGGGTTCAGGCCCTTGGGGCAGACGTCCACGCAGTTCATGATGGTGTGGCAGCGGAACAGGCGGTACGGGTCTTCCAGGTTGTCCAGGCGCTCGCTGGTGGCCTGGTCGCGGCTGTCGGCGATGAAGCGGTAGGCCTGCAGCAGGCCTGCGGGGCCGACGAACTTGTCCGGGTTCCACCAGAAGCTCGGGCAGCTGGTGGAGCAGCTGGCGCACAGGATGCACTCGTACAGGCCGTTGAGCTCTTCGCGCTCTTCGGGGCTCTGCAGGCGTTCCTTCTCGGGCGCCACGGTTTCGTTGATCAGGTAGGGCTTGATGCTGTTGTACTGCTTGAAGAACAGCGTCATGTCCACGATCAGGTCGCGCACCACCGGCAGGCCGGGCAGCGGCTTGAGCACGATGTCGCCCTTGAGCGTGTTCATGTTGGTCAGGCAGGCCAGACCGTTCTTGCCGTTGATGTTCATGGCGTCCGAGCCGCACACGCCTTCACGGCACGAGCGGCGGAACGAGATGGAGGGATCCACCGCCTTGAGCTTCATCAGGGCATCGAGCAGCATGCGCTCATGGCCATCGAGTTCGACTTCGATGCTCTGCATGTAGGGCTTGGCGTCCTTGTCCGGGTCGTAGCGGTAGATCTTGAAGGTGCGTTTTGCCATGGTTTGTTCTCCGTGCGTCGTGGGTGCTGGGTGAAGGGGCTCAGAAGGTGCGGACCTTCGGGGGCACCGACTCCACGGTCAGGGGCTTGAGGTTGACAGGCTTGTAAGTCAGGCTGTTGTCGGCGCTGTGCCACAGCGTGTGCTTCATCCACTCCGCGTCGTTGCGGCCCAGGGGGAACTGCGCGTCGTCGGCCGGGCGCTCGTAGTCGTTCACCGTGTGGGCGCCGCGGCACTCGCGGCCCGCGGCGGCCGAGGTCATGGTGGCCTGGGCGCATTCGATCAGGTTCTCCACTTCCAGCGCTTCGATGCGCGCGGTGTTGAACACCTTGGACTTGTCCTTGAGCGTGATGGCGGCGACGCGAGCGCGCATCGCGTTGATCTTGACCACGCCTTCGTCCATGCTGGCCTGGGTGCGGAAGACGCCGGCGTGCTGCTGCATGGCGGTGCGCAGGTCGTTGGCCACGTCCTGCGAATACTCGCCGTCGGTGGCGTTGTCCAGGCGGGCCAGGCGGGCCAGCGTCTTGTCCGCCGCGTCGGCAGGCAGGGGCTTGTGGATCTTGTTCTTGTTGTTGTACTGGACGATGTGGTCACCAGCCGCCTTGCCGAACACGAGCAGGTCGAGCAGCGAGTTGGTGCCCAGGCGGTTGGCGCCGTGCACGCTCACGCAGGAGCATTCGCCCACGGCGTAGAGGCCGTTGACCACCTTCTGGTTGCCCTGGCCGTCCGGAGTCACCACCTGACCGTGGATGTTGGTCGGGATGCCGCCCATCTGGTAGTGGATGGTGGGCACCACGGGGATGGGGTCCTTGGTGATGTCGACGTTGGCGAAGTTGTGCCCGATCTCGTAGACCGAGGGCAGGCGCTTCATGATGTCGTTGACGCCGATGTGCGTCATGTCGAGGTGGATGTAGTCCTTGTTCGGACCGCAGCCGCGTCCTTCCTTGATTTCCTGGTCCATGCAGCGCGAGACGAAGTCGCGCGGTGCCAGGTCTTTCAGCGTGGGCGCGTAACGCTCCATGAAACGATCGCCGTTGACGTTGCGCAGGATGGCGCCTTCGCCGCGGCAGCCTTCGGTCAGCAGCACGCCCGCGCCGGCCACGCCGGTGGGGTGGAACTGCCAGAACTCCATGTCCTGCAGCGGGATGCCGGCGCGCGCCGCCATGCCCAGGCCGTCACCGGTGTTGATGAACGCGTTGGTGGAAGCCGCGAAGATGCGACCGGCGCCGCCGGTGGCCAGCAGCGTGGTCTTGGCTTCGAGGATGTAGGTCTCGCCGGTTTCCATTTCCAGCGCGGTCACGCCGACCACGTCGCCGCTGGCATCGCGGATCAGGTCCAGCGCCATCCATTCGACGAAGAAGGTGGTGCGGGCCTGCACGTTCTGCTGGTACAGGGTGTGCAGCATGGCGTGGCCGGTGCGGTCGGCCGCGGCGCAGGCGCGCTGCACCGGCTTCTCACCGTAGTTGGCGGTGTGGCCGCCGAACGGGCGCTGGTAGATCGTGCCGTCGGGGTTGCGGTCGAACGGCATGCCGAAGTGTTCGAGCTCGTAGACGACCTTGGGGGCTTCACGGCACATGAACTCGATGGCGTCCTGGTCGCCCAGCCAGTCGGAGCCCTTGATGGTGTCGTAGAAGTGGTAGTGCCAGTTGTCCTCGTTCATGTTGCCGAGCGAGGCGCCGATGCCGCCCTGGGCCGCCACGGTGTGCGAGCGCGTGGGGAACACCTTGGAGAGCACGGCCACCTTGAGGCCGGCGCGCGCGAGCTGCAGCGAGGCGCGCATGCCGGAGCCGCCGGCGCCGACGATGACCACGTCGAACTGACGCTTGGGAAGGGATGCGGATGCGGTCATGGCTTCAGAGCCTCCAGAGAACTTGAACGGCCCAGCCCAGGCAGGACAGGAGCCAGACGATGGTGAAGACGTGCAGCACGAGGCGGATGCCGGCGGGCTTGACGTAGTCCATCCAGATGTCGCGCATGCCGACCCACACGTGGTAGGCCAGGGCCAGGAAGACGGCGAAGGTCAGCGCCTTCATCCACTGTTGGGCGAAGATGCCGGCCCAGCTCTCGTAGCCGATGGGGCCGCTGATGAACAGCACCTGCAGCAGCACGATCAGCGTGAAGATCGCCATGAGGGCGGCGGTGATGCGCTGGGCGAGCCAGTCGCGCAGGCCGTAGTGGGCGCCGGTGACGACGCGCTTGGAACCGTAGTTGACGGACATGTTCAGTTTCCTCGTCGCTATCAGTACAGGCCGAACAGCTTGGCGCCCAGCACCAGCGTGAGGCCGATGCTCAGCACCAGCGTGACGATGGCGGAAGAGCGGCCGAATTCCTTGCTCACCGCATGGCAGGCGTCCATGTACAGGTGGCGGACGCCGGCGATCAGGTGGTGCAGGTAGGCCCAGATGATGGACAGCACCACGAGCTTGAAGAACCAGCCCGGCACGAAGCCGATGCCGGCGGAAAACGCCGAGCTGAAACGTTCGAAGGACAGCTCGGACGACACGGAGGTGTCGAACAGCCAGACGATCAGGGGGAGCAGGATGAACATCAGGCCGCCGCTGGCGCGGTGCAGGATCGACACCCAGCCGGCCGGAGGCAGGCGGTAGGTGGTGAGATCCTTGAAGGCGTTGATGTTGCGGAACTCGGGCCGCTTCTTGGTCAACTCGGTCATGGTGGGGCTTTCTTCCGGGGAGGGAGGGGTCGTCGCGGTTTGGTAACTCGTTGGTAACTATTGCCAAGGCGCGTCAAATTCTATTGCAATGCACCAAACCGCAGTCCGGCACTCGGACGCTCCCCGATATCCGGGGCTCCGGCTGGGTGCGCCATCAGCTCAGCTCGTTGTGGTAATGGCGTGCGTCGGTGCGGTAGTAGCCGCGGCGCAACTCCATGGGTTCGTCGTTGTAGGTGTAAGCCAGGCGTTCCACGCTCAGCAGCGGGTGCCCGGGCGCGACGTCCAGCAGGGTGGCGGTGTCTTCGTCGGCGCTGACCGCCTTGATCTTTTCCACCGCGCGCACCATGCGCACGCCGAACTGCGTTTCGAACAGGGCGTACATCGGGCCCTTGTCTTCCGACAGCGCCTCGATCGTCAGGCCTTTGAAGGGGCCGCCCGGCAGCCAGAGTTCTTCCACGATGGCGGGGATGCCGGCGAACGCCAGCACGCGCTTGACCTGCAGCACGGCGTCGCCCGTGCGCAGGGCCAGCTGGCGCGCCACCTCGGCCGGCGCGCGCAGGCGGCGGCATTCGACGATACGGCGCTCGGCTGGCCCCTGGTCTTCCAGGGTGCCGGTGTCGGGCAGCAGGCGCAGGAAGCGGTACTGGATGTGTTGCTCGGCGTGGGTGGCCACGAAGGTGCCCTTGCCCTGGCGGCGCACCAGCAGGTTGTCGGTGGCGAGTTCGTCGATCGCCTTGCGCACGGTGCCCTGGCTCACGCGAAAGCGCGCGGCCAGGTCGAATTCGCTCGGGATCATGTCGCCCGGCTTCCACTCGCCCGCCTGCAGGCTGCGCAGGATCAGGGTCTTGATCTGCTGGTACAGCGGGCTGAAGGCCGGCGCGGTGTTCTCGAACACGGGGGCGCCGGCCTCTGCAGGTGCCGCGTCGGTGGGATTCTGGGGTGAGGTGGCCATGCGTTTGCGGGCGCCATCGGGAGGGCGCTCATGGCTTCAATCATATCTTATATAAGACATAAGACAAATTGACGTATCAGGGTTTGCGAGGGTACACTCACGGGCTGTCCAGGGGGTTCGCCCGCCTCGTCATTTCTCTCTTCCCCAACGTCCTTTTCCGGAGTTTTCACCATGAACAAGAAGCCCGTTCGCGTTGCCGTCACCGGCGCCGCTGGCCAGATCGGTTACGCCCTGCTGTTTCGCATCGCCTCCGGCGAGATGCTGGGCAAGGACCAGCCCGTGATCCTGCAGCTGCTGGAAATTCCGGACGAGAAGGCCCAGAAGGCGCTCAAGGGCGTGATGATGGAGCTGGAAGACTGCGCGTTCCCGCTGCTGGCCGGCATGGAAGCCCACAGCGACCCCATGACCGCCTTCAAGGACACCGACTACGCCCTGCTGGTGGGTGCCCGTCCGCGCGGCCCCGGCATGGAGCGCGCCGACCTGCTGGCCGCCAACGCCCAGATCTTCACCGCCCAGGGCAAGGCGCTGGACAAGGTCGCCAGCCGCGACGTCAAGGTGCTGGTGGTCGGCAACCCCGCCAACACCAACGCCTACATCGCCATGAAAAGCGCGCCCAGCCTGCCGCGCGAGAACTTCACCGCCATGCTGCGCCTGGACCACAACCGCGCCGCCAGCCAGATCGCCGCCAAGACCGGTGGCAAGGTCGGCGAGATCGAGAAGCTCACCGTCTGGGGCAACCACTCGCCCACCATGTACGCCGACTACCGCTTCGCCACCATCGGCGGCAAGAGCGTGAAGGACGCGATCAACGACCAGGTCTGGAACGCCGACACCTTCCTGCCCACCGTGGGCAAGCGCGGCGCCGCCATCATCGAGGCGCGCGGCCTGTCGTCGGCCGCTTCGGCCGCCAACGCCGCCATCGACCACATGCGCGACTGGGCCCTGGGCTCCAACGGCAAGTGGGTCACCATGGGCGTGCCCTCCAATGGCGAATACGGCATCCCCAAGGACGTGATCTTCGGCTTCCCGGTCACCACCGAAGGCGGCAAGTACAAGATCATCGAAGGCCTGGAAATCGACGCCTTCTCGCAAGAGCGCATCAACAAGACGCTGGACGAGCTCAAGGGTGAGCAGGACGGCGTCAAGCACCTCCTGTAATCGGCTGGTAACCGCGCCTTGGCTCCGATCCATCCTCGCCACATTCTGCTCGGTGCCCAGGCCGGCGCGTTCGCGCTGCCCGTCTGCGACCACTACAGCGGGGTGGAAGCCCGGATGCGCAAGAGCCTGGCGCTGCAGGCCGAGATGGCCGAGGAGTTCGGCACCTGCGTCTTCGACGTCACGCTGGATTGCGAGGACGGCGCGCCCGTGGGCGGTGAGGCCGAGCACGCCGCGCTGGTGACCGAACTGGCCCTGGCCGCGGCGCCCGAGGCGCGCGTGGCGGTGCGCGTGCACCCGGTGGACCACCCGGCGTTCGACGCCGACGTGGCCACCATCGCGGCGCGCGCCGGCCATCGCCTCGCGCACCTCATGGTGCCCAAGGTCGAATCGGTCGCCGACGTGCAGCGCGCAGCGGACGCGCTCGACGCCGCTGGCGCCCGGGCCTTGCCCCTGCACGTGCTCGTCGAGTCCCCCGCGGCGGTGCACCGCGCGTTCGACATCGCCGCCCACCCCCGGGTGCAGAGCATCAGCTTCGGCCTGATGGACTTCGTCTCGGCGCACGGCGGCGCCATCCCGGCCGACGGCATGAGCGCCGCCGGCCAGTTCTCGCACCCGCTGGTGCTGCGCGCCAAGCTGGAGATCGCCTCGGCCTGCCATGCGCACGGCAAGGTGCCCTCGCACTGCGTGGTGACCGAGTTCAAGCACCTGGATGCCCTGCAGCAGGCCGCCCGCCAGGCCGCCCGCGAGCTCGGTTACACGCGCATGTGGAGCATCCACCCTGATCAGATCCGCCCCATCCTGGCCGCGTTCGCGCCCCAGGCGAGCGAGGTCCACACCGCCGCCGCCCTCATCGAGCGCGCCCTGGCCGCCGACTGGGCGCCGGTGCAGTTCGAAGGCCGCCTGCACGACCGGGCGAGCTACCGCTACTTCTGGCAAGTGCTGGAGCGCGCGCACCAGACCGGCCTGCCATTGCCCGACACGGTGCAAGCCCACTTCGCCGAACCCGCCGCCCTGCGGCATTGAGCTTGCTTGGCAACCGTCCCCACCTGTTTTCTGCCCCACGAATTTCACATCCCCACTGGAGAACCCCATGTCCACCTTCCTCACCGACTACCGCGCCCACGCCGCCGAACGCGCCGCGCTGGGCATTCCTCCGCTGCCGCTGGACGCCAAGCAGGTCGCCGACCTGATCGAGCTGATCAAGGCACCGCCGGCCGGTGAGGACGCCTTCCTGCTGGACCTCATCACGCACCGCGTGCCGCCCGGCGTGGACGACGCGGCCAAGGTCAAGGCCAGCTTCCTGGCCGCCGTGGCGCATGGCGACGTGAAGGTGAGCCTGATCTCCAAGTCCAAGGCCACCGAGCTGCTGGGCACCATGGTGGGCGGCTACAACGTGCACCCGCTGATCGAACTGCTGGACGACGAGGAAGTGGCCAGCGTGGCGGCCGAGGGCCTGAAGAAGACGCTGCTGATGTTCGACTTCTTCAACGACGTGGCCGAGAAGGTCAAGGCCGGCAACCTCAAGGCCCGCCAGGTGATGCAGAGCTGGGCCGACGCCGAGTGGTTCACCAGCCGCCCCGAAGTCGACAAGACCATCACCGTGACCGTGTTCAAGGTGCCCGGCGAAACCAACACCGACGACCTCTCGCCCGCGCCCGACGCCTGGAGCCGCCCGGACATCCCGCTGCATTACCTCGCCATGCTGAAGAACACGCGCGAAGGCGCGGCCTTCAAGCCCGAGGAAGACGGCAAGCGCGGCCCGATGCAGTTCATCGACGACCTGAAGAAGAAGGGCCACCTCGTGGCCTACGTGGGCGATGTGGTGGGCACCGGCTCCAGCCGCAAGTCGGCCACCAACAGCGTGATCTGGGCCACCGGCCAGGACATCCCCTTCGTGCCCAACAAGCGCTTCGGTGGCGTCACGCTGGGCGGCAAGATCGCCCCCATCTTCTTCAACACCCAGGAAGACTCGGGCGCGCTGCCGATCGAAGTGGACGTGAGCAAGCTCGAAATGGGCGACGTGATCGACATCCACCCCTACGACGGCAAGATCACCAAGGGTGGCGCCACGCTGGTCGAATTCCAGCTGCGCAGCGACGTGCTGTTCGACGAAGTGCGCGCCGGCGGCCGCATCAACCTGATCATCGGCCGCTCGCTCACCGCCAAGGCGCGTGAGTTCCTGGGCCTGCCCGCCAGCACGGTGTTCCGCCTGCCGCAGGCACCCGCCGAAACCAAGGCCGGCTTCACCCTGGCCCAGAAGATGGTGGGGCGCGCGGTCGGCCTGCCCGAAGGCTTCGGCGTGCGCCCCGGCACCTACTGCGAACCCAAGATGACCACCGTCGGTTCGCAGGACACCACCGGCCCGATGACGCGCGACGAACTGAAGGACCTGGCCTGCCTGGGCTTCAGCGCCGACATGGTGATGCAGTCCTTCTGCCACACCGCCGCCTACCCCAAGCCGGTGGACGTGAAGACCCACCGCGAGCTGCCCGCCTTCATCAGCAACCGCGGCGGCGTGGCCCTGCGCCCGGGCGACGGCGTGATCCACAGCTGGCTCAACCGCCTGCTGCTGCCCGACACCGTGGGCACCGGCGGTGACTCGCACACCCGTTTCCCGATCGGCATCAGCTTCCCCGCCGGCTCCGGCCTGGTGGCCTTCGGCGCCGCCACCGGCGTGATGCCGCTGGACATGCCCGAATCCGTGCTGGTGCGCTTCAAGGGCCAGATGCAGCCCGGCGTGACCCTGCGCGACCTGGTGCACGCGATCCCGCTGTACGCGATCAAGGCCGGTCTGCTGACCGTGGCCAAGGCCGGCAAGATCAACATCTTCTCGGGCCGCATCCTGGAAATCGAAGGCCTGCCGGATCTGAAGGTCGAACAGGCCTTCGAGCTGAGCGACGCTTCGGCCGAGCGCTCGGCCGCCGGTTGCACCATCAAGCTCAACCCCGAGCCGGTGAAGGAATACCTCACCAGCAACGTGGTGCTGATGAAGAACATGATCGCCCAGGGCTACGCCGATGCCCGCAGCCTGAAGCGCCGCATCGAGAAGGTGGAAGCCTGGCTGGCCAACCCCAGCCTGCTCGAAGCCGACAAGGACGCCGAGTACGCCGCCGTGATCGAGATCGACCTGGCCGACATCAAGGAACCCATCCTCTGCTGCCCGAACGACCCCGATGACGCCAAGACCCTGTCCGACGTGGCCGGCACCAAGATCGATGAAGCCTTCATCGGTTCGTGCATGACCAACATCGGCCACTTCCGTGCCGCGGCCAAGCTGCTGGGCGGCCAGCGCGACATCCCCGTCAAGCTGTGGGTCGCGCCGCCGACCAAGATGGACGAGAGCGAGCTGATCAAGGAAGGCCACTACTCGGCGTTCGGCACCGCCGGTGCCCGCACCGAAATGCCCGGCTGCTCGCTGTGCATGGGCAACCAGGCGCAGGTGCGCGAAGGCGCGACCGTGGTGTCCACCTCCACCCGCAACTTCCCGAACCGCCTGGGCAAGAACACCAACGTGTACCTGGCCTCGGCCGAACTCGCGGCCATCGCCTCCAAGCTGGGCCACATCCCCACCGTGGCCGAGTACCACGAAGCCATGGGCGTGGTGAACAAGGACGGCGCGGCGATCTACCAGTACATGAACTTCGACCAGATCGAGGAGTACGCCGAGGCCGCGAAGGGTGTGACGGCGTAAAAGGGACCCCCCGCGCCGCCTTCGGCGTCACCCCCCGGGGGCGGCGCTGGAGGGCCGGTGGAGCCGGACCCTCGGCGCCCTGGATCAAAAAAGCCGCTGCGGTTGCAGCGGCTTTTTTTACGCCTGCGCGGCGAGTTGCCTGAGCAACTCTGCAGACGCTTCATCGCCTGGAAAGAAGGTCTCCAGCGCCAGCTCCTGCAGGGTGATGTCCACCGGCGAGCCGAACACCGTGGTCGTGCTCACGAGGTTCAGCACGCCATGGCCGGTGTTGAACTGGAAAGGCATCAGCACGCCATGGTGTTCGCCCGGCAGCGTGCCGGCGTCGTTGCCGAACGATGCCGGGTAGCCCTTGAGTTCGGCCAGCAGCGCGGCCAGCGCCTCATCGCCGGTGGCGTGGATCTGCTGGCGCAGGCGCTCGAACAGGTGCTCGCGCCATTGCCGCAGGTTGGCGATGCGCGGCGCCAGCCCCTCGGGGTGCAGGCTCAGGCGCAGCACGTTGACGGGGCCCTCCAGCAGCCGGGGCGAGGCCCCCACCATCAGCAGCGGCACCAGGCGGTTGGCCATCACCAGGTTCCAGTGCCGGTCCATCGCCAGCGCGGGCCAGGGTTCGTGGCAGTCCAGGATGCGCTTGACCGCCGCGCGCGCCGAGGCCATGTCGGGCGCGTCCAGCGGGCGCTCGCGGTACATCGGGGCGTACCCGGCGGCTTCCAGCAGCGCGTTGCGTTCGCGCAGCGGCACCTCGAGGCGGTCGACCAGGCGCAGCACCATGTCGCGGCTGGGGCTGGCGCGGCCGGTCTCCACGTAGCTCAGGTGCCGGGTGGACACATCGGCCACGTGCGCCAGGTCGAGCTGGCTCAGGCGGCGCCGCTGGCGCCAGTGGCGCAGGCGTTCGCCGAACGGGGAGGGGGTGGACAGGGCGTTCATGGGCGGCATGGTAGGGCACCCGGGCGCCGCCCGGCCATGACCTGCCACGTCATGGACGCCGAGCACCCGCCGGCCGACCATGCACCCCGGATGCCCTGAATTCCATCCGTCCTCACCTCATCAAGGAGTGCACCATGTCCCTCATCGCTTCCCTCACCTCCCCGGTCGGCCTGCGCCGCGTGCTCTGGGCCGATGCCCTGTCCGGCTCCGGCACCGCCGTGCTGCACCTGGCCCTGACCGGCTCGCTGTCCGCCCTGCTGGGCCTGCCCGGCGCGCTGCTCAGCGCCTCGGGCATCCTGCTGCTGCTCTACGTCGCCCTGGCCGGCACGCTGGCCCTGCAGGCCACGCCGTCGCGCGCGCTGCTGGGCGTGCTGGTGCTCGGCAACTTCGCCTGGATGGCGGCCTGCCTCGCGCTGCTGTTCGGCGGCCTGGTCTCGCCCACGCCGCTGGGCCAGGCCTACCTGGTGGTGCAGGCGGTGGCGGTGCTGGTGCTGGCCGAGCTGCAATGGATGGCGCTGCGTCGCCAGCGGCCGGCCGCCCTGGCATGAGGCGTGTGCGCCAGCGCACAGATGTGCGCGCACCGAGCGCCTACGCTGGATGGGCGCCCGCGACGGACCGGCCGCCGCGGGCGCCCATCGGTCTTTTTGAACAAGGAAAACAACCATGACGCTTGGAACCATCCTCCTGATCATCCTCATCCTGATCCTGCTCGGCGTCTTTCCCACCTGGCCTCACAGCCGCGGCTGGGGGTATGGGCCCAGCGGGGTGCTCGGGGTGGTGCTCATCATCGTGATCGTGCTGCTGCTCACCGGCCGTTTGTGACGCAATTCATGGCCGTCAGCACGGATTAGCGGGCTCCTGACAGAATGGACCGGTGTTTCACCGATTCCGTCAGGAGCCCCACATGCCCACGACCAGCCATTTCGCCCATCCCTTCGCCTCCACCGTCAAGACCTTCAAGACCGCCTCGGGCAAGAGCGGCCGCTTCTATTCCCTGCCGGCGCTGGCCAGACAGTACCCCTCTGTGAAGCGCCTGCCGGTGTCGCTGCGCATCGTGCTGGAGAGCGTGCTGCGCCATTGCGATGGCGAGCGCGTGACGCCCGACCACGTGGCGCAGCTCGCGCAATGGCAGCCCAACACCGCGCGCACCGACGAAATCCCCTTCACCGTGGCGCGCGTGGTGCTGCAGGACTTCACCGGCGTGCCCCTGCTGGCCGACCTGGCCGCCATGCGCAGCGTGGCCCAGCGCCTGGGCCAGGACCCGAAGAAGATCGAGCCGCTGGTGCCGGTGGACCTGGTGGTGGACCACTCGGTGATGGTCGACCACTACGGCACCAAGCAGGCGCTCGACCTCAACATGAAGCTGGAATTCCAGCGCAACAACGAGCGCTACCAGTTCATGAAGTGGGGCATGCAGGCCTTCGACACCTTCGGCGTGGTGCCTCCGGGCTTCGGCATCGTGCACCAGGTGAACCTGGAGTACCTGGCGCGCGGCGTGCACATGAAGGGCGGCATGTACTACCCCGACACCCTGGTGGGCACCGACAGCCACACCACCATGATCAACGGCATCGGCGTGGTGGCCTGGGGCGTGGGCGGCATCGAGGCCGAGGCCGCCATGCTGGGCCAGCCGGTGTACTTCCTCACGCCCGACGTGGTGGGCTTCGAGCTCACCGGCCGCCTGCGCGAAGGCGTGACCGCCACCGACCTGGTGCTCACCGTCACCGAGATCCTGCGCCAGCACAAGGTGGTGGGCAAGTTCGTCGAGTTCTTCGGCGAAGGCACGGCCTCGCTCGCGCTGCCCGACCGCGCCACCATCGCCAACATGGCGCCCGAGTACGGCGCCACCATGGGCTTCTTCCCGGTGGACGAGAAGACGCTGGCCTATTTCCGCGGCACCGGCCGCAGCGCCGCCGAGATCGAGGCCTTCGAGGCCTACTTCCGGGCCCAGGGCCTGTTCGGCGTGCCGGCCAGCGGCGAGATCGACTACTCCAAGGTCGTCAAACTGGACCTCGGCCTGGTCACGCCGAGCCTGGCCGGCCCCAAGCGCCCGCAGGACCGCATCGAACTCGGCCAGGTGGCGCGCCAGTTCTGCGACCTGTTCAGCAAGCCCAACGAGCAGAACGGCTTCAACCGTCCGGCCGAGCTGCTGCACACGCGCTACCACGCGATCGACAACGAGATGGCGCCCGTGGCCGTGCCCTCGGCCAAGCCCACGCCCGAAGGCGCGCCGCGCTTCGAGGTGGAGATGGTGGCCAACCGGCCGGTGCGTGCCAGCGCGCCGGTCAAGGAACCGCGTGGCGACCTCACCATCGGCAACGGCGACGTGCTGATCGCCGCCATCACCAGCTGCACCAACACCAGCAACCCCGGCGTGCTGCTGGCCGCCGGCCTGCTGGCCAAGAAGGCGGTGGAAGCCGGCCTCAAGGTGCAGCCGCACATCAAGACCTCGCTGGCCCCCGGCTCGCGCATCGTCACCGAATACCTCACCCAGACCGGCCTGCTGCCCTACCTGGAAAAGCTCGGCTTCGCGCTCGCCGGCTATGGCTGCACCACCTGCATCGGCAACGCGGGCGACCTCGCGCCCGAGCTCAACGCCGTCATCACGCAGAACGACCTCATCTGCGCCGCGGTGCTCTCGGGCAACCGCAACTTCGAGGCCCGCATCCACCCCAACCTCAAGGCCAACTTCCTCGCCAGCCCGCCGCTGGTGGTGGCCTACGCCATCGCCGGCAACGTCATGAAAGACCTCATGACCGAGCCGGTGGGCAAGGGCAAGGGCGGCAAGCCGGTGTTCCTGGGCGACATCTGGCCCAGCAGCGACGAGATCTACCAGCTCATGAAGTTCGCCATGAACGGCAAGGCCTACCGCGAGAACTACGCGCGCGTGGCCAGCGAGCCCGGCAAGCTGTGGGAGCACATCAAGGGCGTCTCGGGCAACGCCTACACCTGGCCCAAGAGCACCTACATCGCCGAGCCGCCGTTCTTCGAAACCTTCCAGCTCGCGGCCACGGCGTCCGCCGAGCCGCCGGCGGTGCGTGGCGCGCGCGTCATGGCGCTGTTCGGCGATTCCATCACCACCGACCACATCTCGCCGGCCGGCAACATCGCCGAGAACTCGCCCGCTGGCCAGTGGCTGCTGGCGCATGGCGTGCTCAAGGCCGATTTCAACAGCTATGGCGCGCGCCGGGGCCACCACGAGGTGATGATGCGCGGCACCTTCGCCAACGTGCGCATCAAGAACCTGATGCTGGCCCCCTTGCCCGGCGGATCGCGCGAGGAGGGCGGCTGGACGATCTACCAGCTCGACGGCGTGGGCCAGGGCCAGAAGATGAGCATCTTCGACGCCGCCATGCGCTACCAGGCCGCCGGCGTGCCCACCGTGGTGTTCGCGGGCGAGGAGTACGGCACCGGCTCCAGCCGCGACTGGGCCGCCAAGGGCACCCAGCTGCTGGGCATCAAGGCCGTGGTGGCGCGCAGCTTCGAGCGCATCCACCGCTCCAACCTGGTCGGCATGGGTGTGTTGCCATTGCAATTCAAGGCCGGTGACTCCTGGGAAAGCCTGGGCCTGGCCGGTGACGAAACCATCGACGTGGTCCCGCACCCCGACCTGCTGCCGCAGAGCGAGGCCCGGCTGGTCATCACCCGCGCCAACGGCGAGCGCCGCGAGGTGAACGTCATTCTGCGCATCGACACGCCGGTGGAGGTGAACTATTACCGCGACGGCGGAATCCTCCCCTACGTCCTCAGGCAATTGTTGAGCGCTTGAGCCCGATGCCGCAACGCGGCATGATGTGTTTTCGTTCTGCCCTTCGGGAGTCGCCATGCGAAAGCCTGCCTTGTACAGCCCGTCCACCCGCCCCGGGGTGCCGAAGGCGGGCGCTCAAGGCGCCGGGCCGGCCGCTGCACAGGCCGACGCCCCGGTGGCACCCATCCCGCGCCGGCGCCGCTGGCGGGCCGCCGCCGCCCGCTGGGCGGCCAGCCCGCGCGTCATGTGGTCGGCCCTGGCCTTGCTCGCGGCCCTGCTGGCCGCCAGCGCCTGGCAGGGCAGCGCGAACGGGCCCAAGGCGCTGACGCAGAAGGACATCGACGCGGCCGTGCTGCGCACCCTCACCACCCAGAACATCCCGTCCAAGGCCGCGCGCGCGGCGGAGAAGATCCGCCCCGCCGTGGTGCGCGTCATGTCCTACGGCAAGGACAAGAAGGGCGAGGAGCAGGAAATGGGGGTGGGCACGGGCGTGGTGATCGTGGACAAGGGCATCATCCTGACCAACCTGCATGTGGTGCAGCACGCGCAGACCATCAAGCTGGTGTTCGCCGACGGCACCGAATCCGGCGCCAGCATCACCGGCGTGCAGGCCCAGAACGACCTGGCCGTGCTGCAGGCCCACACCATCCCGGACGACCTGATCGCCGCCACCATGCGATCCACCGGCGACCTCGTGCCCGGCGACGAGGTGGTCGCGGTGGGCTTTCCCTTCGGCATCGGCCCCTCCACCTCGTCGGGCGTCATCTCCGGTTTCGACCGCGCCTTCAAGTCGCCCGAGGGCGAGCAGGAGATCGGCAACCTGATCCAGTTCGACGCCGCGGCCAACCCCGGCAACTCGGGCGGCCCGCTGGTCACCATGGACGGCGAGGTCGTCGGCATCGTCACCGGCATCCTCAACCCGACCAGCCACCGCACCTTCCTTGGCATCGGTTTTGCAGTGCCGATCGAGAGCGCCGCCAGCGCCGCCGGTCTGCCCCCGTTCTAGTTCTTCCTTTCTTCACAGGAGCGTTCCATGGACCAAAGCACCGCCCCCGACACCGCCCAGCTCATGGAGCAGATCCTGTACGAGGTCAAGCGCGTGGTGGTCGGGCAGGACCGGTTCCTCGAACGTGTCATGGTCGCCATGCTGGCCCAGGGCCACCTGCTGGTCGAAGGCGTGCCCGGCCTGGCCAAGACCCTCACCGTGAAGACGCTGGCCAGCGTCGTGCAGGGCCGCTTCAAGCGCATCCAGTTCACACCCGACCTGGTGCCCGCCGACCTCGTGGGCACGCGCATCTACAACCAGAAGACCGGCGACTTCAGCACCTCGCTGGGCCCCGTGTTCGCCAACCTGCTGCTGGCCGACGAGATCAACCGCGCGCCGGCCAAGGTGCAGAGCGCGCTGCTGGAGGTGATGCAGGAACGCCAGGTGACCATCGCCGGCGAAACGCACAAGGTGCCCAACCCCTTCCTGGTGATGGCCACGCAGAACCCGATCGAGACCGAAGGCACCTACCCGCTGCCCGAGGCGCAGGTCGACCGCTTCATGATGAAGGTGATGGTGGACTACCCGAGCGACGAAGAGGAGTTCGTCATCGTCGAGCGCGTCACCGGCCCGGCCGTCAACGTCAACGCGGTGGCCACCACCGACCAGCTCGCCGCGCTGCAGGCGCAATGCCGGCAGGTGTACGTGGACCCTTCGCTCGTGCAGTACGCGGTCAAGCTGGTCTCGGCCACGCGCACGCCCGAGAAACACGGCATCAAGGACATGGCGCACCTCATCACCTTCGGCGCCAGCCCGCGCGCCACCATCGGCCTGGTGGAAGGCGCGCGCGCCCTGGCCATGCTGCGCGGGCGCAGCTACGCCCTGCCCGAAGACATGACCGACCTCGTGCCCGACGTGCTGCGCCACCGCGTGGTGCTGTCCTACGAGGGCCTGTCCGAAGGCCTGACCAGCGAAACCCTGATCGGCCGCATCATGAAACACATTCCCGCGCCGGCCCGGCCGTTGGAACACGAGAAAAAGGTGGCTTGACATGCTTGGGCGGCTGTTCGGCAGGAAAGGCGGAGCGCCGGCGAACGCCGCGGCCGCCGCCACGCCGGTCGCGCGCCGGGCCGAGGCGCTGCTGCGCCGGCTCGAATGGACCGTGCTGCGCCGGCTCGACGGCCTGCTGCAGGGCGACTACCGCACCCTCATGCGCGGCTCCGGCCTCGACCTCGCCGACCTGCGCGAGTACCAGCACCACGACGACGTGCGCCACATCGACTGGAACGTGACCGCGCGCCTGCAGACGCCGCACGTGCGCGTATTCACCGAAGACCGCGAGATGGCCGCCTGGTTCCTGCTCGATCTCAGCCCCTCGGTGGACTTCGGCTCGGGCGAGCAGCGCAAGAGCCAGGTGCTGCTGGACTTCACCGCCGTGCTCGCGCGCCTGATCGGGCGCCACGGCAACCGCGTGGGCGCCGTGCTCTACGGCTCGCGCGGCCAGCCCGTGGTGGACGCGGTGCTGCCCGCGCGCGGCGGCCGCACCCAGGTGCTGCGGCTCATGCAGATGGTGCTGCAGCCGCCGGTGCACGCCAACGCGAAGAACGGCGTGACTCAGCTCGCCGACCTCCTCAAGGCCGCTGTGCACACCGTGCGCCAGCGCGGCACCGTGTTCGTGGTGTCCGACTTCATCAGCGAGCCCGGCTGGGAGAAACCCCTGGGCGAACTCGCGCGCCGCCACGACGTGGTCGCCGTGCGCCTGCTCGACCCGCTCGAACTCGACTTGCCCGACCTCGGCCTGATTCCGATCCGCGATGCCGAGACCGGCGAACAGCTCCTGGTCGACACGCACGACTCGGGCTTTCGCCAGCGCTTCGCGCGCATCGCCGCGCAGCGCGAGGCGCAGCTGCGCGAAAGCCTGGGCCGCGCCGGCGTCGACACCCTGGAGCTGTCCACCGACGACGACCTGGCCGAGGCCGTGCTGCGTTTCATCGACCTGCGCAAGCGCCGCCTGCGCGAGACGCGCAACGGCACCGGCGCACGCCCTGTGCCCACCCAGTTGCCTACCCGGGACCGCCGCAGCTTCAGCGGCGTCCCACGCGAAGGAGCCCGTCCATCATGAACAACTGGCCCGTCACCTTTCTCTGGCCGCAGTTGCTGTGGTTGCTGCTCGCGCTGCCGCTGCTGGTGCTGCTCTACGTGTGGCTGCTGCGAAGGCGCAAGCAGACCGCGCTGCGTTATGCCAGCCTGTCCATCGTGCGCGAGGCCATGGGCAAAGGCCCGGGCTGGCGCCGCCACGTGCCCCCGGTGCTGCTGCTGCTGGCCATCGGCATCATGCTGCTGGCCTCGGCGCGGCCCATGGCCACCATCGTGCTGCCCTCGACCCAGCAGACCATCATCCTGGCGATGGACGTCTCGGGCAGCATGCGCGCCGAAGACGTCAAGCCCAACCGCCTGGTGGCCTCGCAGAACGCGGCCAAGGCCTTCCTGGCCGAACTGCCGCGCCATGTGAAGGTCGGCATCGTCGCTTTCGCGGGCTCGGCGCAGGTGGTGCAGCCCGTCACGCTCAGCCGCGAAGACCTGGTCACCGCGATCGACAAGTTCCAGCTGCAGCGCGCCACCGCCATCGGCAGCGCCATCGTGGTCTCGCTCTCCGAGCTGTTCCCCGAGCAGCGCATCAACCTCGGCGACATGACCTACAGCCGCAACACCGATCCGTTCGCGCCCAAGGGCCGCTCGCTCGACCAGCCCAAGCCCGACGAGAAGACCTTCACGCCTGTGGCGCCGGGCTCCTACACCTCGGCCGCGATCATCCTGCTCACCGACGGCCAGCGCACCACCGGCGTGGACACCGCCGAGGCCGCGAAGATGGCGGCCGAGCGCGGGGTGCGCGTCTACACCGTGGGCGTGGGCACGGTGGACGGCGAGATCATCGGCTTCGAAGGCTGGTCCATGCGCGTGCGGCTCGACGAGGAAAGCCTCAAGGAAGTGGCGCGCGCCACGCAGGCCGAGTACTACTACGCCGGCACCGCCGAGAACCTCAAGAAGGTCTACGAGACCCTGAGCTCGCGGCTGACGGTGGAGAAGAAGGAAACCGAAATCTCCGGTCTGCTGGCCCTGGCCGCCTCGCTGCTCGCGCTGCTGTCGGCAGGCCTGTCGGTGCTCTGGTTCAACCGCATCCTCTGAACGTCGAGGGCACGCGCCGGCACGTCGTGCAGCGGCCCGTGCGTCGGCGCGCCACGAAAAAGGCCTGAACGGCGAACCGTTCCGGCCCACCGGCTGCGCCTGCAGAACCGGTGCTGAGCGCCTCCCATTTCCCCACCATCGCACCGCGCCCTCGGCCATGAGGCGCGGGCCTCTGCGCGCGCCTTGACGCCGCATCACCGGCCGTCGCATCCGGGAAAACACTTATCTCATGAACGAGACAAGTATCAAAAAAGATACTAGTATCAAAACATAGAAGAGATGTCGAACCTCGCCGAAGCCTTGCGGCGATGTCCCGTGCAACGAAAGCCCTGCGGGGTGGAGACTCAAATGAGC
This sequence comes from Hydrogenophaga sp. FW305-3-2-15-A-LB1, assembly GCF_058787875.1. Lineage (NCBI taxonomy): Bacteria > Pseudomonadati > Pseudomonadota > Betaproteobacteria > Burkholderiales > Comamonadaceae > Hydrogenophaga > Hydrogenophaga sp. FW305-3-2-15-A-LB1. Next base: position 28,408 of record NZ_JBYTAE010000035.1, read on the forward strand.
AAGAAAGATGCGGTGGATGGCTACAGCTGGAAAGCCCTGGCGGGCTCGGCGGTGGGCTATGCGATGGATGGATTCGACCTGCTGATCCTGGGCTTCATGCTCAGCGCGATCTCGGCCGAGCTGCAACTGACGCCCAGCCAGGCCGGGTCCCTGGTGACCTGGACCCTGGTGGGCGCGGTCTTTGGCGGCATCGTCTTCGGGGCGCTGAGCGATCGGTACGGGCGCATCCGGGTGCTCACCTGGACCATCGTGCTGTTCGCCGTCTTCACCGGCCTGTGCGCGTTCGCGCAGGGCTACTGGGACTTGCTGATCTACCGCACGATCGCGGGCATCGGCCTGGGCGGGGAGTTCGGCATCGGCATGGCGCTGGCGGCCGAGGCCTGGCCCGCCAAACACCGCGCGCGGGTGTCCTCGTACGTGGCGCTGGGCTGGCAATGTGGCGTGCTCGGCGCCGCCTTGCTGACGCCCTTGCTCCTGCCCGTCATCGGCTGGCGTGGCATGTTCCTGGTGGGGGTGCTGCCCGCCCTGGTGGCCTGGGTGATCCGCAACAAGCTGCATGAACCCGAGGTGTTCGTGCGCCAGGCCGCCAGGCCGGCGTCGAAGGGGCAGGCCTTCAGGCTGCTGGTGAAGGACAAGGCGACCACGAAGATCAGCGCGGGCATCGTGGTGCTGTGCTCGGTGCAGAACTTCGGCTACTACGGAATCATGATCTGGATGCCCAGCTTTCTGGCCAAGCAGCTCGGATTCAACCTCACCAAATCGGCCCTGTGGACCTCGGTGACCATCCTCGGGATGATGGCTGGCATCTTCATCTTCGGCCAGCTGGCCGATCGCATCGGCCGCAAGCCCAGCTTCCTGTTGTTCCAGGCGGGCGCCGTGGCCATGGTGCTGTTCTATTCGCAACTGACCGACCCCATCCAGATGTTGTGGGCGGGTGCCGTGCTGGGCATGTTCGTCAACGGCATGCTGGGTGGTTACGGTGCGCTGATGTCGGAGGCCTACCCGACGGAGGCCCGTGCCACGGCGCAGAACGTGCTGTTCAACATCGGCCGCGGCGTGGGTGGGTTCGGGCCCGTGGTCGTGGGGGCGCTGGTCAGTGCCTATTCGTTCCAGATCGCCATCGCCTTGCTGGCCGCCATCTACCTGCTGGACATGGTGGCCACGGTGTTCCTCATTCCCGAACTCAAGGGCAAGGAGCTGGAATGACCGAAGCGCTCCAGCGTCTCCCGGCCGCACCACGGGCCTGCGCCACCATGACCGAGCGCGCCTGCTTCCAGCGCAATGCCGAGGCGGTGGCCTCGCACCGCTGCGAGGTGGTGGAGCACCGCTGGGTCAACGACCGCTACAAGTACCTCCGGCTCACCACCGAGGTGGATCTCGCCGCCATCACCCGGCCCGGGCAGTTCTACCAGCTCAAGTGCCCGTCGACCGACGACATGAAGCCCTTCCTGCTGCGGCCGATGAGCGTCTATGGCGTCGGCCCCGCACCCGGCACGATCGAATTCCTCTACAACGTGACCGGCCTGGGCACGAAGGCCCTGGCGACGCTGGCCGTGGGGGGGCAGATGGACATCGTCGGCCCGCTGGGCAACACCTTCGTGCTGGACGCCAGTGTCCGGCGCATCCTGGTGGTGGCGCGGGGCGTCGGCCTGGCCACCATGGCGCCCTTGCTGCAACTGGCGGCGCGCTCGGGCATCGCCATCACGGCGGTGATGTCGGCACGCGCACCCCAGGACCTGATGCGCGACGAATTCCTGCGCGGTGCGCAGGCCGATGTGCACGTGGTCCATGACAGCGATGGCAGCTCGTCGGTCGAGGCGGTCGAGGCCCTGGTGCGCCGGCTGATGGACGCGCAGCACCACGACGTGGTCTACACCTGTGGATCGCACCGCCTGCTCATGTTGCTGCAGCAGGTGCTGAAGGACTATCCGCAGACGCGCGGTGAAGTCGCCATGGAACAGCGGATGGCCTGTGGCATGGGGGTCTGCCTCTCCTGTGTGCGGCTGTTCGATCACGGCGGCGACAAGCGGTTCCTGCGCGTCTGCCGCGAAGGCCCGGTGTTCTCGATCGATCAGGTGGTGGGGGAGGTGGAGTTTGGCTGATCTCAATGTCAAAGTGGGCGACGTCGCGCTGCGCAACCCCGTCATGCCCGCCTCCGGCTGCTTCGCGATCGAATACGCCGAAGCGCTGGACTTCAACCGCCTGGGCGCGCTGGTGATCAAGAGCGTCTCGCCGAAACCCCGCGCGGGCAACCCCACGCCACGGGTGACCGAAACCCACGGCGGGATGATGAACTCCATCGGCATCCCGAGCAAAGGCCTGGAACACTACCGGCGCGAGGTGCTGCCGCCCTACACGCGGTTCGACACGCCGGTCGTCGTGTCCATCTCGGCCGACACGGTGGACGAGTTCGCGCAGGCCATCGAGGAGATGTCGCTGCCGGAGGTCGCCGTGATCGAGGCGAACATCTCGTGCCCCAACCTGGAGGCCGATGGCATGGCCTTCGCGATGACGCCCGAAACCACCTACAAGGTGGTGAGCGCCATCCGGCGGCGAACCCAGCACCCGTTCTGGGTCAAGCTCACGCCCAACGCATCGCACATTGCCGCCGTGGCGAAAGCCGCCGAGGAGGCCGGGGCGGACGCCCTGGTGATGGGCAACACGGTGCTGGGCATGTCCATCGACGTCCGCACCCGCAAGCCCAAGCTGGGCAATGTGATGGGCGGCTTGTCCGGGCCCGCCATCAAGCCGATTGCCTTGCGCATGGTGCACCAGTGCTACCGCAGCGTGCGCATCCCGGTCATCGGTTGCGGCGGCATCTCCAACGCCGAGGACGCGGTCGAGTTCATGCTGGCCGGTGCCAGTGCCGTCCAGGTCGGCACCGCGTCGTTCATCGATCCCGGTGCGATGCAGAAGATCATCGACGGGCTTCACGCCTTCTGCGACGAGACCGGCGTGACCCACGTCCGCGAGTTGACCGGCCAGGTCCGGCTGGATCGGCAGCTCTCCGACCGCTGGTTGCGCTTTGCCCAGCAATCGGGTTGATGCCCACCGCCGGCGACTGCCATGAACCTTGTTGAACTTCGGCCCCTGGCCGAAAAACTCTTTGCCGATGTCCGTGAACTCTCGTTCGACGGGGTGGGCGTGACGCGGGAAAGCTACGGCCCGGGCGAAACCGCCACGGCGGACTACCTGCGGGACTTCGCGCGCTCGGAGGGGCTGGTGGCCACCTCGGACCGGGCCGCCAACGTGGTGTTCTCGCTGCCGGACGCGCCGGTGGACCGGCCTTCGGTCTGGATCGGTTCGCACATCGACTCGGTGCCGCAAGGCGGCAACTTCGACGGTCTGGCCGGGGTCGTGGCGGGCCTGCTGTGCCAGGTGGCCCTGCGGCGCCAGGGCGTCAGTCCCGCGGTGCCCATCCAGACCATCGCCTTCCGGGGCGAGGAAAGCGCCTGGTTCGGCAAGGCCTACATGGGCTCCGGCGCCCTGTTCGGCAAGCTGGGCGCCGAGGACCTGGCGCTGCGCCAGCGCAGCACCGGCGAGTGCCTGGCCGATTGCATGAAGCACAGCGGCGCCGACATCGAGGCGGTCCGCGCGCAGGACGTGCTCATCGACAAGGCGGCGGTCAAGGCCTATATCGAACTCCACATCGAGCAGGGGCCGGTGATGGTGGCGCGCCAGCTGCCGCTGGCCGTGGTGTCGGGCATCCGTGGCAACGTCCGGCACAACCGCATCGAGTGCCTGGGCGATGCCCAGCACTCCGGCGTGGTGCCGCGCTGGCTCCGCCATGATGCCGTCTTCGCCGTCTCCGACCTGGTCATGCGGCTGGACGCCCATTGGCGGGCCTTGCTGGAACGCGGCACCGACCTGGTGGTGACGGTGGGCATCCTGCAGACGGACCCGGCGGAACACTCCATTTCGCGCATTCCCGGCCAGGTGGGCTTCAGCCTGGAGGCGCGCAGCAAAAGCACGGACACGCTCGAAGCCTTCTACCAGCTGGTGCAGGCCGAGGTGAGCGCGATCGCCCGTGAGCGGGGCGTGAGCTTCCGCTTCGACCGCCGCCTGTTGAGCGAGCCCGCCACCATGGACGAGCGCCTGTGCGCCCTGTTGTCGCAGGCTTGCGCGGACCAGGGGGCGGCCTACGAAGTCCTGCCCAGCGGCGCCGGGCACGACGCCGCGCTGTTCGCCAACGCGGGCATTCCCAGCGCGATGCTGTTCATCCGCAACCAGAACGGCTCGCACAACCCGCACGAGTCCATGGATCTCGACGATTTCATGCTGGGCGTGCAGGCGCTCTCCGTCGCGGCCAGCCGCATCGCCTGAAGAGGCCGACCATGACCGACCTGATCACGATCCGACGCCCCGACGACTGGCACCTGCATCTTCGCGATGGCGACGTGCTGGCCACCGTGCTGCCCTACACCTCAGGGTCGTTCGGCCGGGCGATGGTGATGCCCAACCTTCAGCCGCCGGTGACCACGGTGGAGGCGGCCCGCGCCTACCGGGCGCGCATCCTGGCCGCGGTGCCTGCGGGCGATCGCTTCACGCCCCTGATGACCGCCTACCTCTGCGACCACACGCCGCCCGACGAATTGCGCCGCGGCCACGAAGAGGGCGTGTTCAGCGCCGTCAAGCTGTACCCGTCGGGCGCCACCACGCATTCGGAATTTGGCGTGACGGACATGGCCAAGGTGGCGCCGGCGCTGGAGTGCATGCAGGCCATCGGCATGCCGCTGCTGCTGCACGGTGAGAGCACGGACCCGGCGGTGGACGTGTTCGATCGCGAGGCGGTGTTTCTCGAGCGCACGCTGCAGCCGCTGCTGCGCGACTTCCCCGCGCTGAAGGTGGTGCTGGAGCACATCACCACCGAAGAGGCGGCGCAGGTGGTGCGGTCCGATCACAGCGGGCGCCTGGGCGCGACCATCACGCCGCAGCACCTCCTGTTCAACCGCAATGCCATCTTCACCCAGGGCATCCGGCCGCACTTCTACTGCCTGCCGATCCTGAAGCGGGAGCGCCACCGGCTGGCCCTGATCCAGGTGGCGACCTCGGGCGACGCGCGCTTTTTCCTGGGCACCGACTCGGCGCCCCACGCGCGCGCGTTCAAGGAATCCGCCTGCGGCTGCGCCGGGATCTTCAATGCGCCCACCGCCCTGGCGGCCTACGCCACGGTCTTCGATCAGGCCGGCGCGCTCGATCGCCTGGAGGCCTTTGCAAGCCTCAACGGGCCCCGGTTCTACGGCCTCTCTCCCAACGAGGACACCCTCACCCTGCTGCGCGCGCCGCAAGCGGTGCCCGACAACGTGGCGCTGCCCGGCGGCGCGGCGATCCACCCTTTCCTGGGCGGGAGCACCGTGCCCTGGCAGGTGCGCCTGGCGCCATGAGCACGATCCCCTTTTCCCATCGAGCACCCACGGCCCGGAGCCTGCCCATGAATTCGTCCGTTCTTCCCCCTGGCATGCGGGTGCGCCGCCGAACGGTGCGCGGCGGGACTGGCTCACCCGCCCGATGCCGGTATGTCTTTTCCAGCAGGTGCCCTATATTCTCTTTTTTGATTCGACCGAGTGAAAAAGAGATGAGCACACCCGTCTTGCCGCCAGCTTCCTCGATTGACTATGCGGACCTGGGCAACCGGCTCAAGGCCTACCGCATCGGCGCGTCGCTGCAGGCCGAGGATGTGGCCGAGCAGCTCGGCGTGTCGCGCGCGGTGGTGTACCGCATGGAGAAGGGCGAGATCGTCAAGATCGAGACCCTGGAAAGGCTGGCCCAGCTGCTGAACACGTCGCTGGCCTCCTTGCTGGGGGTGGAGGTCGAGTACTACTCGAACGCCCTGGGCCTGTTCGAACGCATGCGCCAGCTCGAGCAGACATCCGACCGCATCCTGGCCCACTTCGAACCCATTTCCTTGCTGCTGACCTCCGACGAGTACCTCACGCACCTGCGGGAAATGCTGCTCGAGGCCTCGCCGAAGTCCCAGGGCAAAGCGCGCCAGGGCGAAGTGGAGGACATGCTGACCATCCTGGCCGAGCGTCGGCGGTTCTTCGAGCAGCGCCGCATGAGCATCGTGAGCCTGATCGGCATGCGCGAGCTGGAGCGCTTCGTGCTGACGGGGCTGGTCGGGCGGGTCGATCTCCCGCACGAGGTCCGGATGCAGCGCGTGCGGGCCGCGCGCAACGAAGTGGTGCGCATTGCCGATCTGATGGAGAGCGAGCCGCTGAATGTGCAGATCGGCCTGATCGACGATGCCATGCCCTCGTCGACCTTCCAGCTGTTCTCCGGGAACCAGCGCACCGTGCTGGCGGTGAGCCCTTTCCGGCTGGGCGAGTTGCCCAACGTGCGCAACGGCATTGCCACCGTGACCGCCTCACCCGAAGCCGTGCGCCTGTACGAGGACATGATCGGCCGCCTCTGGAAGAGCGCCTACAAGGGCCGCACGGGCGCGCAGCGCTTGCGGCGCCTGCTGGAGCGGGTGGACCCATTGACGGAGTCGCCATGATGCCCAACCCATCCTCCGCCCACGCGGTGGCCGAGCTGCTGATCGAGGCGGGCTGCGTCAGCTGCCGAACCGATGAGCCTTTCCGCTTGCCATCGGGCTGGGCCAGCCCGGTGTACATGGATTGCCGGCGACTGATTTCGTTTCCGCGGACGCGGCAGGTGCTGCTGGAGCAGGCCCTGGCCCGGCTTCGCGCCGCCGGCGCCCTGGAGGGCCTGGCCGCCGTGGCGGGAGGAGAGTCCAGCGGCATCGCTTTCGCGGCCTGGATGGCGGATGCCTTGAACCTGCCCCTGCAATACGTTCGCAAGCGGGCCGTGGGCCAGGCGCAGGTGGAAGGGGTGGTGGCGCCCGGCTCGGCGGTGCTGCTGGTGGACGACCTGATGGCCGCGGGCCTGTCCAAGCTCACCTTCTGCCAGGCACTGCGCGCGCGGGGTGCCGTGGTCCGCGACGTCTTCGTGGTCTTCGACTACGGCACCTTCGATGCCACCGCGATGCTGCACGCGCACCAGATGCGGGTCCATGCCCTGTGCACCTGGCAGGACGTGCTGGATGCCGCGCGCGGGCGCGATGGGTTCGACCCATCGGCCCTCGCGGAATGGGCCGCATTTCTTCGAACCCCGGGGGCGTGGTCCGAGGCCCATGGTGGCATCGCATCCTCCCCCGTGTCCCCTGTCCCCGCTTAAAGGAGAACCTCCGGCATGACTTTTCAACACATCGCGCAGACGTTTGCGCAGGGCCTGGCGGGAACCGACCAGTTCAAGGCGTTCTACAAAGGCGCGTTCGCCCTCATGAAGACGGATCCGGACAACGCCGCGCTGTATTTCGTGGTGGGCGTCGCGGCCCACTCCTATGTGCAGAAGTTCGAAGACCAGGCGGTGGACCCCGCGCAGGCGGACCAGGCCAAAGCGACGCTCGACGCCTTCAATGCGCGCTTGCTGGCGTCGCTGTCCCAGTCGCCCGAGGAGCGCCTGGCCGCAGTGAGCGCCGTGGCGCTCGACTACGAGTGGAACGTCCAGGCGTTCTGAACGTCCCCGGGTGCCATGGCCGTCATCGGCGTCATGGGTTCGGGCTCCCGACCCTGGAACCGGCTCGCCAGACCACTGGGCGCGTGGATCGCCGAGGCCGGCCACCACCTGCTCACAGGCGGTGGCCAGGGCGTGATGGCGAGCGTGGGCAAGGCGTTTCACGAACACCCCGGCCGGCGCGGTTGCGCCATCGGGGTGCTGCCCACCCTGGCCGACCCCGAGCACGGTTTTCGGCCGCTGGAGGGCTACCCCAACGCGCATGTCGACATCCGGATCGTCACGCCGCTCCCGCGCCGCGCCGCATCCGATCCACCCGAGCTGCACACGCGCAACCACGTGAACGTGCTGAGCAGCGACGTCGTCGTGGCCTTGCCGGGTGCGCACGGCACCCGCGATGAGGTGCGCCTGTGCCTGGCGTTCCACAAACCCGTCATCGCCTTCGGGCCGCGGGCGCAGTTCGCGGACATGCCGGGCGAGCTGTTGGTCGTGCAGCGCCTCGAGCGCGTCGTCGCGTTCATCGAAGACCGGCTGAAAGCCTGATCCCTTCGCCCCTCGGCACGCGCGCGTTCAGGCGCCGTTGCCATAGTCCAGTCTGGGGTACCAGTCCGTGCCGCGCCCGCCCGGCGTGAGGTCCAGGATGTTCCACAGCGGCGTGGGGTCGGGCGCGCCGCGCGGGTCCTGGCCCGGGTCGGCCGTGCCGCCGAGCTCGGAGCCCCAGAAGTGCCGCACCTGGCCGTCGCGCCGCACCCAGACATCGAGCGCGGGCCACTCCTCGCCATTGGGTGCCAGGCCCCGGTAGTCGCGCGCGAAGCGGTCGCCCACCGTCGCGTAGAACTTCAGGTTCTTCCAGCCCCGCTCGCGCGCGAAGGCCAGTTGCCGCTCCACCGGCGAGCGGCCGATCACCGCCAGCGCCACGCGCTGCGAGAGGTCGCGCGCGGGAATGTCGAGCGAGCCGATGAACGCGGTGCACATCGGGCAGGGCCGCTCGCGTTGCGGCCCGTACATCCAGAAGTAGGTCACCAGCGTGTCGTGCGCGCCGAACAGCGCCTTCCAGCCCACCGTCTTGCCGTTCTCGTCGCGGAACTCGTAATCGGCCGCCACGCCGCCCGGCGGCAGCGCGCGCCGCTGCGCGGCCACGCGCTCGATGTGGCGCCGCAATTCGATCTCTTCGGCCAGCAGCGCCGTGCGCGCGGCGCGGTACTCGCTGCTGTCGTTGGGGTAGGGCTGGCTGGCCGCCCGGGCCAGGGCGGTGGCGGGCTGGAGCGAGGCGGTCATCGGAGGTCCTTTCCGGGTGATCGAAGTGCCAGCCTATCGCGTTCCCCCAGCCTTGTTGGTGCGCTACCTCACGCAGCCCGGCCGGGGCGGCACAATCGCGCGCATGAACCAACAAGTGATCGTGGCGGGCGGTGGCATTGGTGGACTGGCTTGCGCCCTGGCGCTGGCCCGCGCGGGCGTGCGCTCGGTGGTGCTGGAGCAGGCCGAGGCCTTCGGCGAGGTGGGGGCGGGCCTGCAGCTCGGGCCGAACGCGGTGCGCGTGCTGGCCGAGTGGGGCCTGATGGACGCCCTGCAGTCCTGCGCCGCGTTCCCGGAGGCGCTGCGCGTGCGCGACGCCCACCGGGCCAACCAGCTCGGCCACCTGCGCCTGGGCGCCCTGGCGCTGGCGCGCCACGGGCAACACTACGCCACCCTGCACCGCGCCGACCTGCACGGCCTGCTGCTGAGCGCGGTGCAGCGCCGGCCCGAGGTGCAGCTGCGCCTGGGCGCGCGGCTGGCGAGCTGGACGGAAGACGGCGAGGGCGTGCAGGTGGCGCTGGAGGAGGGCGAGACGCTGTCGGGCGAGGCGCTGATCGGCTGCGATGGCCTGTGGAGCCGGGTGCGCGCCGGCCTGCTCGGCGGGCCGCCCGTGCGCGCCACCGGCCACCTGGCCTACCGAGGCATGGTGCGCTCGGTGGACCTGCCCACGCCCCTGCGCGCCAACCTGGTCACGGCCTGGCTGGCGCCGCGCCTGCACGTGGTGCACTACCCGGTGAAGCAGGGCGACTGGTTCAACCTCGTGGCGGTGGTGCAAGGCCAGCTGCCGCCCGGCGACGACCCCCAGGGCTGGACACACGAGGCCCACGCCAGCGACCTGCGGCGCGCCCTGGGCCCGGCCTGCGGCGAGCTGATGGCCATGGTCGCGGCCGTGCCCGACTGGACGCTGTGGCCGCTGAACGACCGGCCCGCCTTGCGCGGCCCGCACGAACAGGCGCGCGGCCGCGTGGCCCTGCTGGGCGACGCGGCCCACCCCATGCGGCCCTATTTCGCGCAGGGCGCGGCCATGGCCATCGAGGACGCCTGGACGCTCGGGCGCCTGGTGCAGGACCGCGAGGCCGGCAGCGACTGGGCGCTGCGGCTGTCGCGCTACGCCCGGACCCGCTGGCAGCGCAACGCGCGCGTGCAGAAGCTCTCGCAGCGCAACGGCGTGGTCTTCCACGCCCAGGGCATGCTGCGTTGGGCGCGGGACTCCGCCATGAGCATGCTGGGCGAACGATTGCTGGACAATACGTGGCTCTACGACGGACCGCCCGAGCCGATGAGATGATGAGACACCCCCCTGCGCCGCTGCGCGGCTTCCCCCCTCCGTGGCGCGCCTTCGGCGCTTCGAGGGGGGACGGCATCTCGGGCCGGCGCAGCCGGACCCTTGATGCCTCTGGAGGGTGCACTTCTTTCTTTGCGGGCCGCGCTCCGGAGCAGTGAGAATCCTTGTGCACCCATCCCGAAACCAGAGGCAGACATGAACTTCCAGAACACCCCCGTCACCCGCCGCCATGCCCTGGCCACCGCCGCCGCCGTGGCCGCTTCCACCGTGCTGCCCAGCGCGCACGCCCAGGCCGCCTGGCCCAGCCGGCCGCTGAAGATCATCGTGGGCTTCCCCGGCGGTTCCTCGCCCGACCTCACCGCGCGCCTCCTGGCCGAGCCGCTGCAGCAGGCCCTGGGCCAGCCGGTGGTGATCGAGAACCGGCCCGGTGCCGGCGGCAACATCGCCGCCGCGGCGGTGGCCCGCGCCACCGACGACCACACCATCGGCCTGATGATCAACGGCAACATGACGATCGCCAAGATCCTCAACCCCGACACCACCTACGACCCGATCACCGAGCTGGCCCCCGTCTCGCTGATCGCCGTCGCGCCCCTGGTGCTCAGCGTGCCCGCCAGCGTGGCCGAGAGCGGCGCGGCCTACATCGCCGCCGCGCGCGCCTCCGGCGACAAGTGGAACTACGGCACGCCCGGCGTGGGCACCGTGGCCCACCTGGGCATGGAGCTGCTCAAGAGCCGCGCCGGCATCGCGCCGGTGCACGTGCCGTACCCGGGCAACCCGCAGGTCATCACCGCCATGCTGGGGGGCCAGGTGCAGATGTCGCTGCTGCCCCCGGGCCTGGCCATGCCGCAGGTGACGGCGGGCAAGCTCAAGGCCATCGGCGTCACGTCGACCGGCCGCAGCAGCCTGGTGCCCGGCGTGCCCAGCCTGAGCGAGGCCGGCGTGCGCGACTTCCAGCTCGAGATCTGGAACGCCGTGGCCGCGCCCAACAGCCTGCCCAAGGCGCACGTGAACCGCCTGGCCACCCTGCTGACCGAGATCGTGCGCCGCGAGGACATCCGCCAGAAGATCTTCGGCCAGGGCTGGCAGGTCGCCGGCACTGGCCCCGAAGGCCTGGCGCGCCGCATCAAGAGCGACACGGCCGCCATGGCCGAGGTCATCCAGCGCAACCACATCCGCCCGGGCTGAGCGGCCGCTCCCCGCCGGCTGGCGGGGTCTCGCGGGTGGTGGCGCGAACGCCCACGAACTGCTAATGTCGCGCTCTCATGAGTGAACACGCTGCGCCCGCGCCCGTTGGGGTCCGCCTCCACGCGCTGGACAACCTGCGCGCCATCCTCATGTGGCTGGGCATCGTGTTGCATGTGGCGGCGGTCTACACGACGCACCCCATGCCCAACGTCTGGCTCGACGAGCAGCGCACGGCCTTCGCCGATGCCCTGGTGAGCTTCATCCACGTGTTCCGCATGCCCGCCTTCTTCATCCTGGCGGGTTTTTTCGCGGCGCTGCTGGCCGAATCGCGCGGCCCGGGCGGCCTGCTGCGCAACCGGCTCGCGCGCCTGGCCCTGCCGTTCGCGATCTTCTGGCCCATCCTGTGGGTGCTCACCAGCCTGGCGGCGCTGCTGTTCCTGAACCGGCTGGCGCTCAACCAATGGGGGTTCGACCTGGCCGTGGCCGCGAACGTGCCCGACCGCGGCATCAGCACCATGCACATGTGGTTCCTGTGGCTGCTGCTGTGGTTCTGCGTGATCACCGCCGGGCTGATGCGCCTGCCCCGGCGCTGGTTCGCGCCCGCTGGCGCGGTGCTGGCCTGGGTGGCGCGCCGGCCCTGGGGCTTCGCGCTGCTGGCGCTGCCGCTGCTGGCCGCCACCGCCGGCTACCCGCGTGGCTTCATCGTGAACTCGGGCTCCTTCCTGCCGCCGTGGAACGAGTGGGTGCATTACGGCGTGTACTTCGGCTTCGGGCTGATGCTGCATGGGCAGCAGGCGGTGCTGTTCGCGCAGTTCCAGCGCCGCTGGGGGCTCTTCGCGGCGCTCGGCCTGGGGTTCTACCTGCTGTCCGGCCTGGTGACGCAGCGCCACGGCCCCATGCTGCTGGGCGCCTACAGCTTCCATTGCGCGGCCTGGCTCTGGGCCTTCGCGTCGATCGGCCTGGCCTTGCGCTTCCTGCAGTCGCGCCACAGGGTGCTGGGTTACCTCGCGGAGAGCGCCTACTGGGTCTACCTGGTGCACTTCCCGTTCACCATCCTGTTCGGCGCGCTGCTGTACCAGCTGCCACTGCCCGCCCTGCTCAAGATCGCCATCAACATCACGGCCACCACGCTGGTCTGCCTGGGCAGCTACCAGCTCTTCGTGCGCCACACCTGGATCAGCCAGCTGCTCAATGGCAAGCGCCACCCCCGGCCCCGGCGCGACCTGCCCGGCGCGGCCGGCGGCCTGGCCTGATCCCGGCCGGGGTGGCTGGCCTCAGGCCGATGCGCGCAAGGCCCGCGCCGCGGCCACCATGTTGCCCAGCGCCGGGATGACCTCGGGCCACTGGCGGGTCTTGAGCCCGCAGTCCGGGTTCACCCACAGGCGCTCGGCGGGGATGCGCCGCGCCGCCTTCTTCATCAGCTGCACGATGTGGTCCTGCGTGGGGATGTTGGGCGAGTGGATGTCGTAGACGCCCGGGCCGATCTGATTCGGGTAGTTGAAGTGGTCGAACGCGTCGAGCAGCTCCATGTCCGAGCGCGAGGTCTCGATGGTGATCACGTCGGCGTCCATGTCGGCGATCGAGGCGAGGATGTCGTTGAACTCCGAATAACACATGTGGGTGTGGATCTGCGTCTCGTCGCGCACGCCGTTGGCGGTGAGGCGGAACGATTCCACCGCCCAGCCCAGGTAGTCCTGCCATGACGAGCGGCGCAGCGGCAGGCCTTCGCGCAGCGCGGCCTCGTCGATCTGGATCACCCGCACGCCGGCCTGTTCCAGGTCCAGCACCTCCTGGCGGATCGCCAGTGCGAGCTGCTGGCAGGAGACCGAGCGCGGCTGGTCGTCGCGCACGAAGGACCAGTTCAGGATCGTGACCGGCCCGGTGAGCATGCCCTTCATGGGTTTGTCCGTGAGCGACTGCGCGTAGGTGATCCATTCCACCGTCATCGGGCGGGGCCGGGCGATGTCGCCGAACAGGATGGGCGGTTTCACGCAGCGCGAACCGTAGGACTGCACCCAGCCGAACTGGCTGAACGCATAGCCGTCGAGCTGCTCACCGAAGTACTCCACCATGTCGTTGCGCTCGGCCTCGCCGTGCACCAGCACGTCCAGGCCCAGCGCTTCCTGCTCGCGCACGCTGCGCGCGATCTCGGCCTGCATGGCCGCGCGGTAGCCCGCCGCGTCGAGGCGCCCGGCCTTGAACTCGCTGCGCGCGTGGCGGATCTCCGCCGTCTGCGGGAACGAGCCGATGGTGGTGGTGGGGTAGGCCGGCAGCTTCAGCAGCGCGGCCTGCCGCGGTGCGCGCTCGGCATAGGGGCTCTGGCGCTGGCCGAGGCGCGCGTCGATCGCCGCGACCTCGGCCTGCACCGCCGGCTTGTGCACGCGCGCCGACGCCCGGCGCGCCGCCAGCGCGGCGCGGTTGGCGGCGAGTTCGTCGCGCACGGCGTCGCGGCCTTCGTTCAGCGCGCGCCCCAGCAATTTCAGTTCATCGAGCTTCTGCAGCGCGAAGGCCAGCCAGGACTTCACCTCGGCGTCCAGCTTCTGTTCGCTGCCCAGGTCCACCGGCACGTGCAGCAGGGAGCACGAGGGCGCGATCCACAGCCGCTCACCCAGGCGCTGCGCGAGCGGCTCCAGCCAGTCCAGCAGTTCCGTGAGGTCGGTCTTCCAGATGTTGCGCCCGCTGACGACGCCCAGCGACAGCACCTTGTGCGCGGGCATCAGGTGGATCAGGGGCAGCACGTCGTCGCGCGCGTCCAGGGTGTCGATGTGCAGCCCGGCCACCGGCAGGTGCGCGGCCAGGTACTTGTTCTCCAGCAGGGGGCCGAAGTAGGTGGCCAGCAGCAGCTTGGTGCGGCAGATTTTCAGGTGGTGGTAGGCGGTGTTGAACGCGTGCTGCCACTCGGCGTCGAGTTCGGTGACGAGCAGCGGTTCGTCGATCTGCACCCACTCCACGCCCTGCGCGGCCAGCGCGTCCAGCAGCTGCGTGTAGACCGGCAGCAGGCGCGGCAGCAGCGCGAGTTTGTCGCTGCCGTCCTTGGCCTTGCCCAGCGCCAGGTAGGTCACCGGGCCCACGATGACCGGCTTGGCCTTCACGCCCTGGGCCTGGGCTTCGGCGAGCTGCGCGAGCAGGCGCGAGGCGTCGAGCTGGAAGTCGGTGGTGGCCGTGAACTCGGGGACGATGTAGTGGTAGTTGGTGTCGAACCACTTGGTCATCTCGCCCGCGGCCACGCCGCCGCAGCAGGCACCGTGCTCTTCCACGGCCTGGGCCGAGCGGCCCCGGGCCACGCGGAACAGGTTGTCCAGCGCATCACCATGGAAACCGCTCACGCGCTGGGGCAGGTTGCCCAGCGTGAAGCTCATGTCCAGCACCTGGTCGTAGAACGAGAAGTCGCCCACGGGCACGAAGTCCAGGCCGGCCTGGTCGGCCCAGTGGCGCTGGCGCAATTGCGCGCCGAGCGCCTTCAGGGCATCGCGCGAGGACTCGCCCTTCCAGTAGGACTCGAGCGCGAACTTGAGTTCGCGCCGGGCGCCGATGCGGGGAAAGCCGAGGTTGTGGAGGGTGGTCATGGGCCGCTCTGAGGTGGAAATTGAAAGGAAAGAGCGGCGGATGGTAGGCAAATGGATCGATGAAGTAAAATGGTCTTATCTCACGTATTCATGAATTTCACTCATTCATCATGCTGGAACGCATCCATCTCGCCGTGGTACAGGAAGTCGAGAAACAGGGCTCGCTGACGGCGGCGGCCGAGGTGCTGTGCGTCACGCAATCGGCGCTGAGTCACAGCATGAAGAAGCTGGAGCAGCAGCTGGGCACCGACATCTGGCTGCGCGAAGGCCGCAGCCTGCGCCTCACGCAGGCCGGGCAGTACCTGCTGGCCGTGGCCGGGCGCGTGCTGCCGCAGCTGGACCAGGCGGAAGACCAGCTGCGCCAGTTCGCGAAAGGCGAACGCGGCAGCCTGCGCATCGGCATGGAATGCCACCCGTGTTACCAGTGGCTGTTGAAAGTCGTCTCGCCCTACCTCGCGGCCTGGCCCGACGTGGACGTGGACGTGAAGCAGAAATTCCAGTTCGGCGGCATCGGCGCGCTGTTCGGCCACGAGATCGACCTGCTGGTCACGCCCGACCCGCTCTACAAGCCCGGGCTGCGCTACGAGCCGGTGTTCGATTACGAACAGGTGCTGGTGGTCGCGCGGGGCCATGCGCTGGCCGGGCTGCCCTACGTGAAGCCCCGGCAGCTCACGCAGGAGGTGCTGATCACCTACCCGGTGGAGACCGACCGCCTGGACATCTACAACCAGTTCCTGCAGCCCGCCGGCATCACGCCGCGGCGCCACAAGACCATCGAGACCACGGACATCATGCTGCAGATGGTGGCCAGCGGCCGGGGCGTCGCGGCCCTGCCGCGCTGGCTGGTGGAGGAGTACGCGGCCAAGGTCGACGTGGTGCCCGTGCGCCTGGGGCCGCGCGGCATCGCCAAGCAGATCTTTCTCGGCGCGCGCGAGGCCGATCTGCAGACCGACTACCTGCAGGCCTTCATCGAACTGGCGCGCCGGCGAGCGCAATGACCCGGGTCGGGCTCAGCCACGCCGGTGCCTCGTGGGCCAGGGCCACGATGGCCATGGCCGGCAGCTCGCGCCGCAGCAGCCCGTAGAGCCGCCGTCCTTCATCGGCCGGCAGCGAGCTGAAGGCCTCGTCCAGCCACAGCACATCGGGGCGCACGAGCAGGGCCCGCGCGATGCCCAGGCGCTGGCGTTCGCCGGCGGAGAGCGCTTCGTTCCACGGCGCGTCGGTCGACAGCGGCTCGACGAGCCGCTGCAGCCCGACCGCCTCCAGCGCGGCCGCCGCCGACGCGAGCGGCACCTCGGCCGCGTCCATCGGGTACAGCAGGCCCTCGCGCAGGCTGCCGCCCAGGGGCAGGTAGCTCTGCTGCTGCACCACCCAGGGCCGTAGGAAGCCGCTGGCCGCCTCGCCCGAGGCCAGCGGCCAGGCGCCCATCACGGCGCGCATCACGCTGGTCTTGCCCGCGCCCGGCGCGCCCACGATCAGCAGCTGTTCACCGGCCCGCACCTGCAGCGCATCGACCTGGGCGATGGGCGCTCCGTGGCCGGGCGCGCCCACGCTCAACCCCCGCACTGACAGACCCTCCGCGGCGGTGGGCGCGATCGGCAAGGCCGTGCGCGCCTGGCGGCGCTGCTCGATCGCCGCCTCGAACTTGGTGAGCCGCTGGATCACCGCGGCGGCTTCCGCGATCGTGGTGTACGAGGTGATCAGGTACGACAGCGCGGTGCGCACGTGCGCGAAGGCCGAGCCCGCCTGCATCAGCACGCCCAGCGTCATCTTGCCGGCGAAGTACAGCGGGCTCATGATCATGTAGGGGAAGACCAGCGAGGCGTGGCGGTAGCTCATGGTGAAGAACGAGAGCGAGCGCTGCCGGCGCATCAGCGCAAAGGTGTTGCGCATCAGCGCCTCGAACCGGCGCGCCAGCCCGGCGCGTTCCCACGCTTCGCCGCGGGCCAGGGCAATGGCCTCGCCGTCGTCACGCACGTGCACCAGCGCGTAGCGGTAGTCCGCCTCGCGCCGCTCCTGCTCCACCTCCAGCGGAATCAGCGGGCGGCCGACGAGGTGCGTGATCACCGTGCCGACGATCGCGTAGGCGAGCGCGGCCCACACCAGGTAGCCCGGCAGGTCCCACGACAGACCGAGCGAGGTGAGTGGCGCCTTCGCCGACAGCTCCCACAGGATGAACACGAAGGACGCCAGCGAGACCAGCGCGCCGATCAGGCCGACGGTGAGCGAGATCGCCAGGCGCACGAACGAGCGCACGTCCTCGGCGATGCGCTGGTCCGGGTTGTCCGGCCCGTCGCCCATGACCTGCAGGCGGTAGTGCACCGGCCCGTCCAGCCAGCGCGCGGCCAGCCCGTCGCTCATCCAGCGGCGCCAGCGGATCGACAGCCATTGCGTCACGTAGGTCTGGAAGGTGTTCACCAGCACGAAGCCGACGCCGATCCCGCAGTAGATCCACATCTGCCGCATGAACTCGCCGCCGTTGCGCTGCTGCAGCGCCTCGAAGAAGGCGCCGCGCCAGTGGTTGATGGCGACGTCGATGCCGACCATGGCCAGCTGGAGCGCGATCACGCCGATGAACAGGGCGCGGGCCATGGCCCGCTCCGATGAACCGAAGTACGGCCGCGCCAGGCGGATGCCGTCCTTCAGGGAGCGCCACAGGCTGCGTTTCGATGGGGTGGTCATGGGGGTCGGCACGCGCTGTTGGACGCGTTGAGCAGGGGACTCGGACAGGTGGTGCAGAACACGCGGTCCGGCACCAGGTAACGCATGCAGCAGATGCGCCGCATGCGGTGCACGCCCTCGGCGCGCGGCAGGTAGATCACCGGGCGGTGCAGGGGGGTGGGCATCTCCAGCCACTCGCGCGCGGGCGCCAGGCCGCGCAAGCCGGGGTGGGTCTCATCCAGTCGGCGGATGAAGGCCTCGAACAGGTTACCCGCGTTGCTCCACAGCACGCGGCGCGTGACGCCGGTGCGCTCGGCCATCTGTTCGACAAAGGGCACGAGGTGCTGGTGCAGGAATTCGTGCCAGGACGTGTCGGGGTCGCCGGCCTCGCCGTCGGGTTCGCCCGGCGCGGGCAGGCGCAGGCAGAGCGTGCGGCCTTGCGCGTCCAGGTCGAAGCTCACGCCATCGAGCGCGGTGGGCAGGCGCCGGCCCATCAGCACGCGGCCGATGAACCAGGCCGGCATCACGATGGCGAAGTGCCATTTCGACCAGATCGACGCCACCACGCGCGCGTCGGTCGCGCCGTGCGCGGCATCGAAAAACCGGCGCACCTGGGCCAGGTGCGCCGGCGTCATCAGCGCCTGCACGCCGACGGTGTGCTGTCCGTCCGGCGGTGGCCCGATGCCGAGCCGGCCCCGGAACGGCGCCATGGGGCCGCCGAACGCGGCGTCGAGCTCGGCACCGTCCCAGGGCGAGGCCATCATGGCCGCTCAGAACGACTTCGAGGCGGTCAGGGCCACGCGGCGGCCCGTGCCGTAGTAGCAGTTCGTGGCGTTGTCGCAGTTCGCCACGTAGCGGCGGTCGGCCAGGTTCTTCACCACCAGCGAGGTCTCCCAACCCTTGAGCGAGGGCGAGAGGTTCACCAGGCTCCACTGCACGCCCAGGTCGAACAGCGTGGCGGACGGCACCTCGAAGGTGTTGAGCGCGTCGCCCGCCGACTCGCCCACGTGGCGCAGGCCGACCGAGAACCTCAGGCCCTGGAGCGCGCCCGCGCCGACGCGGTACGACAGCCAGGCCGAGGCCTGTTGTTCGGGCACGCCCACCGGGTGCTTGCCCACCCCGTTGACGGTGTTGGTCGCGGTGACGACCGCGTCGGTCGCCGAGTACGAGAGCATGGCGTCCAGGCCGCGCGCGAGCCCGGCCTTGAGCTCGATCTCGCCCCCGCGCGAGCGCACCCCGCCCGTCTGCGTGGCGAAGCCCGGGTTGGCCAGGTCGTTGGTGAGCACGTTGCGCTGCTTGAGTTCGTAGACCGAGGCCGTGGCCACGAGGGCGCGGCCCGGCGGCACCCACTTGACCCCGGCCTCGATCTGCTTGCCGGTGTGCGGCTCGAACGGGCGGCCTGCCGCGCTGGTGCCGGTGACGGGCGAGAACGACTCCGCGTAGTTCACGAACGGCGACCAGCCACCGCCCAGGTCGTAGCTGGCGCCCAGCTGGCCGGTGGTGGCCAGGTCGCGCTTGGGGGTGTACGAAGGATCGCTGAAGCGCCCGGTGACGGTGTTGAGCACGGCGGTCTTCTGGTCCAGCGTGGCCTTGTCGCGGCGCAGCCCGACCAGCACCGACAGCCGCCCCCAGTCGATCTGGTCCTGCACGTAGAGCGCGGTCTGGCGCAGGCGCTGCTCGCGCTTGGACGTGATGGGGTTGGCCGGCAGGGCCTGGCCGTACACCGGGTTGTAGAGGTCCAGCGCGAAGGCCGGGGCCGCGCGGGTGCCGGTGCCCTGGTAGTTGGGCACGCGCGCCGCGTCCAGGCCCAGCATCACGCGGTGCTTCGTGCCGGCGGCATCGAACCGCGCCACCACGCGCGTATCGACCTGCTTGGTCACGATGGTGTAGTCGGCCGCGAACAGCCGCCGCGTCCAGCCGGTGGCGCCCGCCGCCACACCCGTGGCCTGCATCTCGTCCACATGGATGTCCACCTTCTTGTAGGCGGCGTTCTGCTCGATGGACCAGACCTCGTTGAAGCGGTGCGAGAACGCATAGCCCACGCGCCAGGCGTCCTTGTCCGAGTCGTGGCGCGCCGGTTCACCGAGGAACAGGCCGCGCGAGATGAAGCGCCCGTTGGCGCCCGGCACGATGGTGCCCACGCGCGGCAGCGGCTGGTGCACGGTGAGGCTCGGGTCTTCCTGGCGGTTGGCCATCAGCGTGAGCCGCGTGGCGGCGTCGGGCTTCCAGGTGAGAGCGCCCGCGAAGTAGCGGCGGTCGGACTGGGTGTGGTCGATCTCGCCATCGCCCTTGCGCACCAGGCCCGTGAGGCGGTACTGCCAGGTGGCGTCGGCGTTCAGCGCGCCGCCCAGGTCGAACTGGCCCTGGCGCAGCCCGTGGCTGCCCACGCGCAGGCCCACCTCGCGCACGGTCTCGGCCGTGGGGCGCTTGGTGCGCAGGTCGATCAGGCCGCCGGGGCTGCCCTGGCCGTAGAGCGCCGACGCGGGGCCGCGCAGCAGCTCGACGCGTTCGAGCCCGTAAGGCTCCTCGGCCCAGTTGCTGTCGTGCAGCTTGAGGCCATCGAGGTACTGGTAGACCAGGAAGCCGCGCACCATGGGGTACTCGCGCGTGAGCGCGCCGCTCGAATAACCACCGCCGTACAGACCCGGCGCGTGCTCCAGCGCTTCCATGACGGACTGCGCGTCGCGCGCCTTCATCTCGGTGTCGGTGACGGCGCTCACCGAGCGCGGCAGGCGCTCGATGGGGGTGGCGCTCTTGGTGGCCGTGACCGCCTCGCTGGCGCGCAGGCCTTCGGTGCGCACCTCGACCGGTGCCAGCGTCCCCGCGTCCTGCGCCGCCAGGGCGGCCGAGGACAGCGCGCCCATCAGGGCCACGGTGCAAACGGATGAACGGTGGCCGCGAAAGGCCCGGCCCTGGCGCTGACGCGCGGGCAATGAATGACGCATGAGAACTCTCCTCCAACGGCCCGCGTCCCCGCAGGCCCAACGACAGAAAAACGCGTGGGGAGGGGACGTGATGGTGGGGCGGCGCCGGCGCTGGCGGACGCAGCTCGGCTTGGCCCGGACCACGCACTCCCGCAGCGTCCGAAGGCGATGCGAAGGCCGGTATCCGGGCTCGCGGAGCGTCGTCGTGCAGGCGTTGTGGGCATGCTCGCGACAGGAACTTCTCGCCTTCCCACGCCTGGAGGCGCAGTGGCTGCCGATGCCGTGGCATCGCGTGAGCGTTCCCGAATCCGCTGACCGTTGCGGGGGCAGCACAGGCTTGTTGCGCCGTGAAAGACGCCGTCACCTGTTTCCCGTTTAACCCCATCGCCATGGCTGGCGGCGGGGCACCTTCGAACCGTGCGGTTCGACCCGATGGAAGGGTCGAACCGGCCGGCGATTATAGAACCCGCAGGGGTATCGCCTCGGTTCGGAGGCCGTGTTCCGCCAGACCCTGGCTGGCTCGCAGGCGGTTCGGCGCGAGCGCGCCCGCGCAATCCAGGATGGGGTAGGCGATCGAGCAGATGTGCGAATTGATGCGCTTGAGATCGCTGATCAGGTCGATGTGCAGCGAGCTGGTCTCGATGCTTTGCACGGTGTTGTCGGTCAGGCGCACGAGGTGGCTGGTGGCGTAGGCGCGCTCCAGGTCCCGGAAGCGCGCCTTTTCTTCCAGCAGCTTTTGCGCGTCGCGCACGTTGCCGTTGAGGAACACGCTCATGCCCAGGCGCAGGTTGTCGATGAGCCGGGCGTGCAGCTCGCAGATCTCGGCCATGCCGGCGTCCGAGAAATTGCGCCCCATCTTGATTTTCTTGTCCTCGATGTCCAGCAGCACGCGCTCGACGGTGTCGCCGATCTGCTCCATGTTGATGGTGAAGCTGATGATGTCGGCCCAGCGCCGGCTTTCTTCTTCGGCCAGCGCCTCGCGGGAGATCTTGGTCAGGTAGTACTTGATGGCCGAGTACAGCTCGTCGACCGAGTCATCGAGCTTGCGCAACTCCTCGGCCAGGCGCAGGTCGTTGTTCTTGATCACGGCCAGCATGCCGACCATCATGGTCTCGACCACGTCGGCCTGGTGCATGGCCTCGCGCGCCGCGCAGGAGATCGCCAGCGAGGGCGTGGCCAGCGCCGACGGGTCCAGGTGGTGCGGCCGCCCGGCCACCCGGTTCTTGTCGGGCTTGGGCAGCAGGCGCTCGACCCAGCGCGCCACGATCTGGGTGACGCCGATGAACAGGAGGGCGACGGCGATGTTGAAGCTCAGGTGGAACAGCACCACCAGCGTCGCCGGGTCCGCCACATAGGGCTGCATGCCGTGCAGCCATTCCGGCGCCAGCGGCGCCGCCAGCAGCACGCCCAGTGCCTTGAACATCAGGTTGCCCAGCGGCACCTGGCGCACCTCGATGGCTGAACGCGCCGTGGTCACCACGGCCAGCAGACCGCTGCCCAGGTTGGCGCCCAGCACCATGCCCAGGGCCATGTCCGTGGGCACGACACCGGACGCCGCGAGGGTGGCGGTCAGCAGCACGATGGCCAGGCTGGAATAGGCCATGAGGGCCAGCGCGGCGCCCACCGTGATCTCCAGCAGCAGATCGCTGTTGACGGAGACCAGCAGCGCCTTCACCACGGGCGACTGGGTCAGCACCTCGGTGGACTGCGACACCAGGCGCAGCGCCAGCAGCATCAGCCCCAGGCCGATCAGCACCCGGCCCACGCGGCCGACGGCCGTTTGCTGGCGGGAGATGAACATCACCACCCCACCGAGAATGAGCAGCGGCGACAGCCAGGACAGGTCGAAAGAGAACACCACCGTCATCAGGCTGGTGCCGATGTCGGCACCCAGCATCACCGCGAGGGCCACCGGCAGGCTCAGCAGCCCCTGCCCGACGAAGGACGACACGATGAGCGCGGTCGCCGTGCTCGACTGCACCAGGGCCGTGACGCCCAGGCCCGAGAGGGCCGCGGTGAAGCGGTTGCCGATGCTGCGCGCCAGGACCTGCCTCAGGTTGGCACCGAACACGCGCAGGATGCCGGTGCGCACAAGCTGGGTGGAGCAGACGAGCAGGGCGATCGCTGCCAGAAGATTCAACAGGTGTTTCATGTCGGCAGCCGATCGCAAGCTCAGTCGACCTTCGCCCCCGATGCCCGCACCACCTTGCCCCAGGCCTGGAGCTCGTCGTCCATGAAGCGCTTGAATTCGGCGCCGCCGCCCGTGCCGGGTTCGGCGCCATCGCTGGCCAGGGCCGCGTTGACGGTGGGGCCGCCGATCGCGTTCTGCGCCGCCTGGGTCAGGCGCTCGAGCACCGGCTTCGGTGTGCCGGCGGGCGCGAGCAGGCCGGCCCATGAGGTCACCGAGAAGTCCTTCACGCCCGCCTCCTGCATCGTCGGCAGCTCGGGGGCGGCGGTGGAGCGCCGGTCGGAGGTCACGGCCAGGCCCTTGAGCTTGCCGCCGCGCGCGTGGCCGATGGCGCTGGGCATGGTCTCGAAGCCGAACTGCGCCTCGTTCGACATCAGCGCGACCATGGCAGGGCCGCCGCCCTTGTAGGGGATGTGCTGCACGTCGGTGCCGGTGGCGCTCTTGAAGATCTCCCCTGCGAGGTGGGCCGGCGAGCCGTTGCCCGACGAGGCGTAGAACGTGCCCGGGTTGGCCTTCGCATGGGCGATGAGTTCGGGCACGGAGTTCACGCGCAGCTGGGGCGGCACGACGAGCAGCAAGGGGTACTTGGCCACCAGCGCGATGGGCTCGAACGATTTGATCGGATCGAACTTGAGCTTGTAGAGATGGGGGTTGATCGCCTGGCTGCTGAGCGTCGCCATGAAGACGGTGTAGCCGTCCGGCGGCGCCGTGGCCACCATCTCGGCCGCGAGGTTGCCGGCCGCGCCGGGCCGGTTGTCCACGATCACCGACTGGCCCAGCAGTTCGGTCATGCGCTGGGCCAGCACACGGGCGAGCTTGTCGGTGGACCCTCCGGCGGCGAACCCCACCACGATGCGGACCGGTTTGTTCGGGAAGGCCTGGGCGGTGGCGGATCCCGCCGCGCAGAGTCCAAGGCAAACCAGGATTCCTTTTTGCTGCCAGCTGATCATGGGGGATGTCTCCTTTGTTGAAGTTTTCGAACGCACCGATGGCCAGTGGCCTAGGCTGTGTGGTTCAGCGCCAGGTCAATGACGTCAAAATTCCGCAGCCGCCGTTGCGGCACGCCCGTGAGCACGCGGTTGAAGAGAAGGGGAACGCGTTGCTCGGACAGCCCGCCGTGGGAGCGCAGCGGCACCGTGAGCCCCGACAGGTCGTGCTGGCTGCTCGAGGTGCCCAGCACCGACAGCCGGTGGCTCAGCACCACCAGATCCCCGATGCGGTCGGGCGGCAGCTCGAAGCGGGCGGCGGCGCTCGCCCGGTCCAGCACGTCTTCCACCTCGGGGATCCGCCGCAGCTGTTGCTGGATCGCGGGGATGTCCGCCGGGTTCGACACATAGACCGTGGCATACGAACCCAGGGCGCCGTGATGCACCACGTACGGGTCGGTGATCGGCAGCAGCACGCGGGCCTTGCCCAGGCCGGCGGTGCGGTCCAGCAGGTCCTGCAGGAACACGATGTTGGGCTTGCCCAGCGCATCGCTCTTCGCGTTCATGCCATGGTCCGCGGTGATGCCGATCACCGCCCCGAGCCGGTCCAGCTCCTGCAGGTAGCGGTCCATCATGGCGTAGAAGCTGTTCGCGCCTTCGGTGCCCGGCGCGAACTTGTGCTGCACGTAGTCGGTGGTCGACAGGTACATGAGGTCCGGCCGCTCGGTGCGCAGCAGCATCACCCCCGCCGCGAACACGAACTCCGAGAGGTCCGCGCTGTACACCGACGGCAGGGGCAGGCCGACCTTGGCCAGCACGTCCTCGATGCCGTTGTCCACGAGGGTGGCCTGGTCGGCCTTCTCCGCGGAGAAGCAGATGCCCTGGAGCCCGTGGCCGAGCAGGCTGCGAAGCTTGTCCTTGGCCGTGACGACCGCCACCTTCCCCCCGGCCTTCGCGAGCTGCGCCAGGATGGTCGGCGCGCGAAGGTAGCGCGCATCGTTCATCAGCACCTCGGCGTTCTGCTCGGGATCGAAGAAGTAGTTGCCGCAGATGCCGTGCACGCTGGGCGGCGCGCCGGTGACGATCGACAGGTTGTTCGGGTTCGTGAAGGAGGGCATCACGCAGTCGCCCGACAGCACGGTGCCCCCTTGTGACAGCCGGGCGAAGAAGGGCGCATGCCCCGCCTGCACGGCCTGGTTGATGTACTCCTGCTCACAACCGTCGATGCAGACGATGACGGTCGGTGTGCCAGGGGTGTTGTAGGTGCGCTGGTTGACGGTGAGGGTGGCTGTGTTCATGGGTCGAAGCTTATTTGGATAGATAAACTGACACCATCGATAAATAATCGTCTTACCGTGAGTAAAAATCACGGGTCAAATGGTTTCCGTCCCCACCC
>NZ_JBYTAE010000036.1:0-52907 GCF_058787875.1 Hydrogenophaga sp. FW305-3-2-15-A-LB1
CATCTGGAAATCCCGCAGGGGTTGGGGGTGGGTGAGAATCGGGCACTATAGACCAAACCGCTATGCTTGCGCCCCATGAAACACCTCTCTGAATTCACCCAGGCCGACGTGCAGGAGCTGGCCCGGCGCGACGTGGCGCTGGCGCTGGCCGAAGACGTGGGCGCGGGTGACCTGACCGCCGCGCTGGTGGACGCGCAGCGCCCCGCGCAGGCGCGCATTCTGGCGCGCGAAGCGGCCGTGATCTGCGGCACGCCCTGGGTGGAAGCCGCCGTGCACGCGCTCGACCCCCAGGCCACGCTGACCTGGCACGTGGGCGAAGGCCAGCGCTGCGCCGCCGACCAGACCGTGCTCGCCATCGAAGGCCGCGCGCAGGCGCTGCTCACGGCCGAGCGCACCGCGCTCAACTTCCTGCAGCTGCTCTCGGCCGTGGCCACCAAGACCGCCACCTTCGTCGACACCGTGGCCGGCACGCGCGCGCAGATCGTGGACACGCGCAAGACCCTGCCGGGCCTGCGCCTGGCCCAGAAATACGCGGTGAAGGCCGGCGGCGGCGTGAACCACCGCATCGGCCTGTACGACGCGGTGCTGATCAAGGAAAACCACATTGCCGCGGCCGGCGGCGTGGCCCAGGTGCTGCAGCGCGTGCGCGAGACCGCGCCGGAGGCGCGTTTTGTCGAGATCGAGGTCGAGACCCTGGCCCAGCTCGAAGAGGCCCTGGCCTGCGGCGCCACCATGGTGCTGCTCGACAACATGGACATCCCCACGCTCCACGCGGCGGTGCGGCTCAACGCCGGCCGCGCGATTCTTGAAATCTCCGGTGGCGTGAACCTGGACACCGTGCGGGCCCTTGCAGAAACCGGGGTCGACCGCATCTCTGTCGGCGCCCTCACCAAGGACGTCAAGGCCACCGACTTTTCCATGCGTTTCCAGACGCTCTGAGGCGTCGGAACTCCGAGACACAACGACCCCATGAACACCGCAGATCCTTCCGTCATCGACGTGGAATACGAACAGCCGGCCTGCCCCACGCAGCATGCCTGGGCGCGCGTGCCGGTCGAGCCCGGCCCGAAGCAGCGCGCCGCGCTCAAGGAGCGCATCCGCCAGTTGCTGAAGGAGCGCAACGCGGTCATGGTGTCGCACTACTACGTGCACCCCGACCTGCAGGACCTCGCCATCGAGACCGGCGGCATCGTGAGCGATTCGCTGGAGATGGCGCGCTTCGGCCGCGACCACGCGGCCACCACGCTGGTGGTCTCGGGCGTGCGCTTCATGGGCGAGACCGCCAAGATCCTGAGCCCCGAAAAGACCGTGCTCATGCCCGACCTCGATGCGAACTGCTCGCTTGACCTGGGTTGCCCGATCGACGAGTTCAACGCCTTCTGCGACGCCCACCCCGACCGCACCGTGGTGGTCTACGCCAACACCAGCGCGGCCGTGAAGGCGCGCTCGGACTGGCTGGTCACCTCCAGCTGCGCGCTCGACATCGTGCAGGCGCTCAAGGAGAAGGGCCACAAGATCCTGTGGGCGCCCGACAAGCACCTGGGGGCCTACATCCAGCGCGAGACCGGCGCCGACATGGTGATGTGGACCGGCTCGTGCATCGTGCACGATGAGTTCAAGGCCTTCGAGCTCGAAGCGCTCAAGAAGGAGCACCCCAAAGCCAAGGTGCTGGTGCACCCGGAAAGCCCGGCCGACGTGATCGCGCTGGCCGATGCCGTGGGCTCGACCTCGGCCATCCTGAAGGCCGCGCGCACGCTGGACGCGCCCGAGTTCATCGTCGCGACCGACAACGGCATGATGCACATGCTGCGCCAGCAGAATCCGGGCAAGGTGTTCATCGAGGCGCCCACGGCCGGCAACAGCGCCACCTGCAAGAGCTGCGCGCACTGCCCCTGGATGGCCATGAACGGCCTGGCGGGCGTGGCGCAGATCCTGGAAAAAGGCCTCAACGAGATCCACGTCGACCCGGCGCTGATCCCGTTGGCGCGCCGGCCGATCGACCGCATGCTGGCCTTCACCGGTGCGCAGCGCAACGGTCAGAACCCCGGCGCGCTCATCCCGAACATCGGCGCGGCCTGAACCCGGTTTATCGGCTCGGGGGAACGAGGATCGTCGGTTTCGCCTCGGGCAGCAGCCCGGGGTAGTCGCGGCTGAAATGCAGGCCTCGGCTCTCGTGCCGCAACAGGGCGGACTTCACGATCAGGTCGGCCACCTGCACCAGGTTGCGCAGCTCCAGCAGGTCGCGCGTGACGTGGAACTGCGAGTAGAACTCCTGGATCTCGCGCTGCAGCAGCGCGATGCGGTGGGCCGCGCGCTCCAGCCGCTTGTTGGTGCGCACGATGCCCACGTAGTCCCACATGAAGCGGCGCAGCTCGTCCCAGTTGTGCGAGATCACCACCTGCTCGTCGGCGTCGGTCACGCGGCTGTCGTCCCACAGCGGCGCGGCCGGCGCGGCCGGCGCCGCCGGGGCGTTGCGGATCGCGTTGACCGCGCCTTGCGCGAACACCATGCACTCCACCAGCGAGTTGCTGGCCAGGCGGTTGGCGCCGTGCAGGCCGGTGCAGGTGGTTTCGCCCACCGCGTACAGGCCGGCGATGTCGGTGTGGCCGGCAAGGTCGGTCACCACGCCGCCGCAGGTGTAGTGCGCGGCCGGCACCACGGGAATCGGCTCGCGCGTGATGTCGATGCCCAGCTCGGCGCAGCGCGCGAGGATGTTGGGGAAGTGCTCGTGCAGGAACTCGGGCGGCTGGTGCGAGATGTCCAGGTGCACGCAGTCCAGCCCGTGCTTCTTCATCTCGAAGTCGATCGCGCGCGCCACCACGTCGCGCGGCGCGAGTTCGGCGCGCGGGTCGTGGTCGGGCATGAAACGGTGGCTGCCCAGGTGGGGCGGCAGCTTGAGGTGGCCGCCCTCGCCGCGCACCGCCTCGGTGATGAGGAAGCTCTTGGCGTGCGGGTGGTACAGGCAGGTCGGGTGGAACTGGATGAATTCCATGTTCCCCACCTGGCAGCCGGCGCGCCAGGCCGCGGCGATGCCGTCACCGGTCGCGGTGTCGGGGTTGGTGGTGTAGAGGTAGACCTTGCCCGCGCCGCCCGTGGCCAGCACGGTATGGGTGGCGCTGAAGGTCAGGACCTCGTCGCGCTCGGTGTCCAGCACGTAGGCGCCGAAGCAGCGCGGCTGGCCATCGGTGCCCGGGTGTTTGCGGTCGGTGATGAGGTCGACCAGCATGTGGTGCTCGAACAGCTGGATCTCGGGCGTGGCGCGCACGCGATCGATCAGCGTGGCCTGCACCGCCGCGCCGGTGGCGTCGGCCGCGTGCACGATGCGGCGGTGGCTGTGGCCGCCCTCGCGGGTCAGGTGCAGCTCGCCGTCTTCCAGCGAGAACGGCACGCCGAGTTCCTGCAGCCAGGCGATGGCGGCCGGGGCGTTCTCCACCGTGAACTGCGTGGCTTCCAGGTCGCACAGGCCGGCGCCGGCCACCAGGGTGTCTTCCACGTGCGAGGCCACGCTGTCGCCCTGGGCCAGCACGGCGGCAATGCCGCCCTGCGCCCAGTTGCTCGAGCCGTCGCTGAGCGCGCGCTTGGTGATCACCGCCACGCGGTGGGTCTTGGCCAGGTGCAGCGCGGCGGTGAGACCGGCCAGGCCGCTGCCGATGATGAGGACGTCGAAGCGGTGTTGGTCGGTCATGGCGGAGAGAGGAGGAAGAGGGACAGGGCCGACGCCGGGCCGCTCCCAAGGCGGCCCAGCCCCCTCGGGGGGCAGCGACCCGCGCAGCGGCGGAGCGTGGGGGTGCTCATGCAGGGGTGTAGGCGAGCCGCACGTAGATGGGGGCGAAGGCCTCGGCCTGGGTCAGCTCGATCAGCGTTTCCTTGGCGAGTTCGAGCATGGCGATGAAGGTGACCACCAGCACCGGCGAGCCTTGCGAGGGATCGAACAGTTCGCCGAACTCGACGAACTTGCGGCCCTGCAGGTGGCGCAGCACGATGCTCATGTGCTCGCGCACCGAGAGCTCCTCGCGGCTGATCTTGTGGTGCTGCACGAGCTTGGCGCGCTTGAGGATGTCGCGCCAGGCGCTTTGCAGGTCGATCGCGTTCACGTCCGGGAAGCGCGGCGCCAGCGCCTGTTCCACATAGACCTGGGCGCGCAGGAAATCGCGGCCGTACTGCGGGCTGTCGGCCAGGCGGTGCGCGGCCAGCTTCATTTGTTCGTACTCGAGCAGGCGGCGCACCAGCTCGGCGCGCGGGTCTTCCGGTTCCTCGCCCTCGGCCGTCTTCTTGGGCGGCAGCAGCATGCGCGACTTGATCTCGATCAGCATGGCCGCCATCAGCAGGTACTCGGCCGCCAGCTCCAGGTTGCTGGCGCGGATCTCATCGACGTAGGTGAGGTACTGGCGGGTCACCGCCGCCATCGGAATGTCGAGGATGTTGAAGTTCTGCTTGCGGATCAGGTAGAGCAGCAGGTCCAGCGGGCCCTCGAAGGCCTCCAGGAAGATCTGCAGCGCGTCCGGCGGGATGTACAGGTCGCGCGGCATGGCGAACAGCGGTTCGCCGTAGAGCCGCGCCAGCGCCACGTGGTCCACCACCGATGGCAGGACATCGTCCAGGCCCTGAGGGGCCTCGTTGAGCGTGTGCGGATCGCTCATTCAGGAGGCCGGTCAGGCGTGGTCGGAAGCGGTCTGGTAGACGTAGGGCTGCTGGGGCACGCGGGCGGCCTCGGCCTTGGCCTGGAATTCGCGGTCGATCTGCTTGTCCCAGAGCAGGGCGCGCCCCTGGCGCTGCGACTGCTCCAGCCCCGGCTTGCCGGCCTTGAGCTGTTCGATGAACTGCGTCGTGTCGGATTGGTAGTCGGGGCGGCGGAAGATGGACATGGTGGGCTCGGTGGTGCGCGGGGGGAAAGAGGCCGATTTTACCGGGCCGCCCCGGGGCCTCACTGGAAGGTGTTCAGCCGCCCCGCGAAGCCCGAGCGTTCGATCAGCGAACGCGGCTGGGCGTGCAGGCCCACCATGCCCAGGTGGCCGCCGCGCTTGTGCACCGCCTTGTGCAGCTGTTCCAGCGCGTCCAGCCCGGTGGTGTCGAGCGAGATCATGTGGCTGGCGTCCAGCATCACGTTGATCGGCGTGGGCGAGCGCTCCACGTCCGCGACGATGGGGTCGATCTTGGCCACGGCGCCGAAGAACAGCGAGCCGTAGAGCTTGTAGGTGGCCTGCTGCTCGGTGCGCGCCACCGGCTCGGCGCGGAAGATCTCGCTCTGGCGGCGCACGAACAGCACCACCGCCAGCACCAGGCCGAGCTCGACCGCCACGGTGAGGTCGAAGACGATGGTGACGAAAAAGGTGGACAGCAGCATCAACCGGTAGTGGTTGCTGAACTGCCTCAGGCGCCCGAACTCGCGCCACTCGCCCATGTTCCAGGCCACGAACAGCAGCACACCGGCCAGCACCGCCAGCGGGATGTGGTACGCCAGGGGCGCGGCCACCAGCACCACGGCGGCCAGCGTGAGCGCGTGCACCATGCCGGCCACCGGCGAGGCGGCGCCCGAGCGGATGTTGGTCACGGTGCGCGCGATGGTGCCGGTGGCGGGCATGCCGCCGAAAAACGGCACCACGGCGTTGGCGATGCCTTGCGCCATCAGCTCCTGGTTGGGGTCGTGTTTGGGCGCGTCGCTCAGCTGGTCGGCCACGCGCGCGCACAGCAGCGATTCGATGGCGCCCAGCAGCGCGATGGTCAGCGTGGGCGTGACCAGCAGGCGCACCGTCTCCCACGAGAAGTCGGGCAGCTCGAAGGCCGGCGTGCCGCGCGGGATGCCGCCAAAGCGCGTGCCGATGGTCTCCACCGGCAGGCTCAGGGCCCAGGCCAGCAGCGTGAGCGTGACCAGGGCCACCACCGGGCCGGGCAGGCGCGAGGTGGCCTTGAGCGCGCTCACCCGGTCCAGCTTCTCGATCTGGCGGCGGAACTGGAAGTCCACCGCCCACAGGCGCGGCCAGACGAACAGGCCCAGCACGCACAGGCCGCCGAGCGCGAAGGCGAAGGGGTTGAAGCTGTCGAGGTGCTGCGCCAGGGCCTTCATCTGACCGAAAAAGCTGCCCGGCATCTTCGCGATGT
Source organism: Hydrogenophaga sp. FW305-3-2-15-A-LB1 (assembly GCF_058787875.1). Classification (NCBI taxonomy): domain Bacteria; kingdom Pseudomonadati; phylum Pseudomonadota; class Betaproteobacteria; order Burkholderiales; family Comamonadaceae; genus Hydrogenophaga; species Hydrogenophaga sp. FW305-3-2-15-A-LB1. Next base: position 6,100 of record NZ_JBYTAE010000036.1, read on the forward strand.
CCAGCCCGAGCAGGTCGCGCACCTGCGACAGCGCGATCAGCACCGCGATGCCGTTGGTGAAGCCGATCACGACACTCACCGGCACGTAGCGCACCAGCGTGCCCAGGCGGAACAGGCCCAGCAGGAACAGCAACACGCCCGCGCTGGCGGTGGCGATCAGCAGGTTGGCCACGCCGTAGCGCTCGACGATGCCGTAGACGATGACGATGAAGGCGCCGGCCGGGCCGCCGATCTGCATCGATGTACCGCCCAGGGCCGAGATCAGGAAGCCCGCGATGATCGCGGTCCACAGACCGGCCTCAGGCTTGAGGCCGCTGGCGATCGCGAAGGCCATGGCCAGCGGCAGCGCCACGATGCCCACCGTGGCACCCGCACCCACGTCGCGCGCGAGCTTGTCGCGGTTGTAGCCTTGCAGGTCTTTCAGCAGGCGGGGGCGGAACGGCGCCAGGGGCGGCAGGCCTTGGAACATGGGCCGATGTTACCTTTGGCTACGGTTCGTGCCGCCCGCCAAGCTTGAGCCATGGGGTCGGGCATTAGACTGGCCTTTTGATCTGGACAAGGACCGACATGCGAACAGCGGCGATGGGCAAGACGTGGCGTGGCGCGCTGGCGTTGCTGGGCGGGCTCGGCCTGGCGGGCCTGCTCGCGGCCTGCGACCCGCAGAACATCAGCGAGCTGGAAGAGGGTGTGTCCACCGAGGCCGACGTGCGCGATCGCTTCGGCGCGCCCGAGGCGGTGTGGGAAGGCGAGGACGGCGCGCAGATCTACGAGTACAACCGCCAGCCCGCGGGCCACACCAACTACATGATCACCATCGGCCCGGACGGCAAGATGGCCTCGCTGCGCCAGGTGCTCAACCCGCGCACCTTTGCCCAGGTGCAGCCCGGCATGCCCATGGAGGCGGTGCGCCGCATGCTGGGCAAGCCCATGAAGATCACCACCTACGCGCTCAAGCGCGAGACGCACTACGACTGGCGCTACTTCGAAAGCCCGAACGTGGGCGAGTCCCAGGTCTTCACCGTGGTGTTCGACGCCGACCTCAAGGTGGTGCGCACGATGTCGGTGCGCGACCCGGACCTGGACAAGAACCGCTGAGCGGCGGCGTCAGGCGGCTGCCCGCAGCCGCTGCCAGTCGTCCAGTGCCGGGCGCATCACCAGCAGCAGGAGCATCAGCGCCAGCGGCAGGGTGCTGATGAAACCCAGGTGCTTGAAGCCCAGCGCGCCGGCCAGCCCGCCGAAGAAGAAGCAGGCGATCAGCTGGCCGTGCACGCGCAGCCGGCCGCGGTGGGCCCGCACCGGCGCGGCGCCCGGTTGCCGGTTCACGTAGAGCAGCTTGCCCAGCTCGATGCCCAGGTCGGTCACCAGGCCGGTGACGTGGGTGGTGCGGATGGTCGCGCGCGAGATCTTGGTGATCACCGCGTTCTGCAGGCCCATGATGAAACACAGCAGCACCACGGTGAGCGGCAGGAAGACCGGCGTCATGAAACCCATGGCGGCACCGAACAGGCCGAACACCAGCAGCGCGGCGGCCTCCAGCACCAGGGGCAGGCCGTAGGCGCTGCGCAGTTCGCGGCGCAGGCCCCAGTTCACCAGCCAGGCCGTGGTCATGGCCCCGAGCAGGAAGGCCAGCACCGAGCCCAGGCCGGCCAGGGCCAGCGTGAGTTCGCCCAGTACCAGGTGGTCGGCCACCGAGGACACGATGCCCGTCATGTGCGAGGTGTACTGGCCCACGGCCAGCAGGCCGCCCGCGTTGGCCGCTCCGGCCACGAAGGCCAGCACCGAGCCGAGCTTCAGATCGGTCTGCGGCGTGCGCTGCAGACTGGTGAAGCCCCGGATCGGTTTGAACACGGGCGGACCGCCGTTCAGCGCACCCGCATGCCCGGCGTGGCGCCCGGCCAGGGGTTGAGCACGTGGATGCCGGGTTCGGCGTTCTCGTCGGCGTGGCTGGCGGCCAGCACCATGCCTTCGCTGACGCCGAACTTCATCTTGCGCGGCGCGAGGTTGGCCACCACCACGGTGAGCTTGCCCACCAGGTCTTCGGGCGCGTAGGCGCTGGCGATGCCGCTGAACACGTTGCGCGTGCGGCCCTCGCCCACGTCGAGCGTGAGGCGCAGCAGCTTGCTCGAACCTTCCACCGCCTCGCAGTTCACGATCTGCGCGATGCGCAGGTCGATCTTGGCGAAGTCGTCGATGGTGATCGTGTCGGCGATGGGCTCGCCCCCCGGCACCGTGGCGGCCTGCGCGGGCGCGGGTGGGGGCTCGAACAGGGCGTCGAGCTGCTTCACGTCCACGCGCTGCATCAGGTGCTGGTAGGCCTTGATCGCGTGCCCCTTGCCGAGCAGGCGCGTGGTGTGGGCGAACTGCAGCGGCGCGGCCTGCAGGAAGTCCTCCACCTGCGCGGCGAGCGCGGGCAGCACCGGCTTGAGGTAGAGCGTGAGCAGGCGGAAAGCCTCGATGCAGGTGGTGCACACGTCGTGCAGGCGGCCGTCCATGCCCTCCTGCTTGGCGAGTTCCCAGGGTTTGTTCTGGTCCACATAGGCGTTCACGCGGTCGGCCAGCAGCATGATCTCGCGCAGCGCCTTGCCGTACTCGCGCTCGGCGTAGAGCTCGGCGACGCTGGGCGCGGCGCTCTGCAGGTGGTCGAGCAGCGCGTCGCCGTCGGCCGAGACCTCACCCAGGCGGCCCTCGAAGCGCTTGGCGATGAAGCCGGCCGCGCGCGAGGCGATGTTGATGTACTTGCCCACCAGGTCGCTGTTCACGCGCAGCATGAAGTCTTCGGGGTTGAAGTCGATGTCTTCGTTGCGGCTGCTCAGCTTGGCGGCCAGGTAGTAGCGCAGCCACTCGGGGTTCATGCCCAGCTGCAGGTACTTCAGCGGGTCCAGGCCGGTGCCCCGGCTCTTGCTCATCTTCTCGCCGTTGTTGATGGTGAGGAAGCCGTGCACGAACACCGCGTTGGGCACCTTGCGGCCGCTGAACTTCAGCATCGCGGGCCAGAACAGGGTGTGGAAGGTGATGATGTCCTTGCCGATGAAGTGGTACTGCTCGGTGCTCGGGTCGGCCATGAAGGCATCGAAGTCGCGGCCGGTCTTGTCGAACAGGTTCTTCAGCGAGGCCAGGTAGCCCACCGGCGCGTCCAGCCACACGTAGAAGTACTTGCCCGGGGCGTCCGGGATCTCGATGCCGAAGTAGGGCGCGTCGCGGCTGATGTCCCAGTCGCCCATCCTGGGCTTGCCGTCCTCGCCGGGTTCGATCCACTCGCTGATCTTGTTGAGCACCTCGGGCTGCACCGCGCCGCTCTGGGTCCACTGGTCAAGAAAGGCCAGGCAGCGCGGGTCGGAGAGCTTGAAGAAGAAGTGCTCCGACTGCTTGAGCACCGGCTTGGCGCCCGAGAGGGCCGAGTAGGGGTTGATCAGGTCGGTCGGGCTGTAGACCTTGCTGCAGACCTCGCAGTTGTCGCCGTACTGGTCCTTGGCGTGGCAGTTCGGGCACTCGCCCTTGATGAAGCGGTCGGGCAGGAACATGTTCTTCTCGGGGTCGAAGAACTGCTCGATGGTGCGCGTCTCGATCAGGCCGTTGGCCTTGAGCGCGCGGTACACGTCCTGGGCCAGCGCGTGGTTTTCCGGGCCGTCGGTGCTGTGCCAGTTGTCGAAGCCGATGTGGAAGCCGTCCAGGTAGGGCTTGCGGCCGGCGGCGATGTCGGCCACGAACTGCTGCGGGGTTTTGCCGGCCTTGTCGGCGGCGATCATGATGGGGGCGCCGTGCGCGTCGTCGGCGCAGACGAAGTTCACCTCATGGCCCTGCATGCGCTGGAAACGCACCCAGATGTCGGCCTGGATGTACTCCATGATGTGGCCGATGTGGAAATGGCCGTTGGCATAGGGCAGGGCGGTGGTGACGAACAGGCGTCGCTGGCTCATGGGAAGGGCTTTCTGTCGGGGAACCGGCCATTTTACGGGCCGATGCCCTCATGGCGCCTGTGTGTATGCCCTTGACCCGGGGGTCACGTTAGACTTCCCCACGCTCCCGCACCCCTCACAACACCGATACCCCACCCCCTCTCAGGAGACCGTTTCCCATGGCCGTTGATTCCCAGGCACTGCTGACCGCGCTGCAAGCCGTTGTCGATCCGAACACCGGCAAGGATTTTGTCTCCACGAAGGCGGTGAAGAACCTGCAGGTGGCCGAGGGCGATGTCTCGTTCGAGGTGGAAATGGGCTACCCGGCCAAGAGCCAGCTGCCGTCGCTGCGCCGCGCGCTGATCGCGGCGGCCAAGAGCGTGCCCGGCGTGGACAACGTCTCGGTCAACATGGGCACCAAGATCGTCGCGCACGCCGTGCAGCGCGGTGTGCAGCTCATGCCCAACGTGAAGAACATCATCGCCGTGGCCTCGGGCAAGGGCGGCGTGGGCAAGAGCACCACCGCCGTCAACCTCGCGCTGGCGCTGGCCGCCGAGGGCGCGAAGGTCGGCATCCTGGACGCCGACATCTACGGCCCCAGCCAGCCCATGATGATGGGCGTGGAAGGCCGGCCCGAGAGTTCGGACGGCAAGACCATGGACCCGCTGGAAAACTACGGCGTGCAGGTGATCTCCATCGGCTTCCTGATCGACCGCGACGAAGCCATGATCTGGCGCGGCCCCATGGCCACGCAGGCGCTGGAACAGCTGCTGCGCCAGACCAACTGGAGCGACCTCGACTACCTCATCGTCGACATGCCGCCGGGCACCGGCGACATCCAGCTCACGTTGAGCCAGCGCGTGCCGCTCACCGGCGCCGTGATCGTGACCACGCCGCAGGACATCGCGCTGCTCGACGCGCGCAAGGGCATCAAGATGTTCGAGAAGGTGGGCGTGCCCATCCTGGGCATCGTGGAGAACATGGCGGTGCACGTGTGCGAGAAGTGCGGCCACGTGGAGCACATCTTCGGCGCCGACGGCGGCAAGAAGATGGCGGCCGAATACGGCATGGACTACCTGGGCGCGCTGCCGCTGAACATGAGCATCCGTGTGCAGGCCGACAGCGGCATGCCCACGGTGGTGGCCGACCCCGAGGGCGAGATCGCCAGCCTCTACAAGGGTGTGGCGCGGCAGGTGGCGATCAAGATCGCGGCCAAGTCCAAGGACTTCTCCAGCAAGTTCCCTTCGATCAAGATTTCGAAGGACACCTGAGGCCTTCCTGCCGTCAGTAGTGGTACCGCAACTGGGCCAGTTGCAGCGCATCGCCTTCGATGCGGTACACCATGCGGTGCTCGTCCGTGATGCGCCGGGACCAGAAACCCGACAGCGCGTGCTTGAGCGGTTCGGGCTTGCCCACGCCGGCAAAAGGCTCTCGCATCACCTCGCGGATCAGCTTGTTGATGCGCTCGACCATTTTGCGGTCTTGCTTTTGCCAGTACAGGTAGTCTTCCCAGGCTTCGTCCGAGAACACCCGCTTCACTCGGCCAGCCCCCGCTCGCTTCCCTTCCCGGCGGCCAGCTGGGATACCGACGACAGCAGGCGCCGTGCGTTGGTGGGGTTGCGCAGCAGGTAGGCGGTTTCTTCCAGCGCCTTGTAGTCTTCCAGCGAGAGCATCACCACCGAACGTTCTCCGCCCCGGGTGATGATCATGGGCTCATGGTCCTCGCACACCTGGTCCATGGTGGTGGCCAGGTTGGCTCGGGCGGCGCTGTAGCTGATGGTGTTCATGCGTACTCCTTCTTGTACAGGTACGCATTATTGTACGCTTCTGTCGTCCGGCCTGCTTGGCCAGGTCGTCAGGTCCCTGTCTCCCGCTCCCGCAACCGGAAGCGCTGGATCTTGCCCGTGGCCGTCTTCGGCAGTTCCGGCAGGAACTCGATGAAGCGCGGGTACTTGTAGGGCGCGAGCTTTTCCTTCACGAAGGCCTGCAGTTCGGCTTCGGTGGCCTGAGCGCCGGCCTTGAGCACCACGAAGGCCTTGGTCTTGGTCAGGCCGTCGGCGTCGGTCTTGCCGATCACGGCGGCTTCGAGCACGGCGGGGTGCTGCACCAGCGTGGCCTCCACCTCGAACGGGCTCACGTAGATGCCGCTGACCTTGAGCATGTCGTCGTTGCGGCCCGCGTAGGTGCAGTAGCCGTCCACGTCGCGCGTGTACTTGTCGCCGGCCTTGGTCCAGCCGCCCTGGAAGGTGTCGCGGCTCTTGCCGCGGTTGTTCCAGTACATCAGCGCGGCGCTCGGGCCCTTGATGTAGAGGTCGCCGATCTCGCCGTCGGCCACGGGCTGGCCGTGCTCGCCACGCAGTTCGATCTGGTAGCCCGGCACGGGTTTGCCGGTGGTGCCGTAGCGCACGTCGCCGGGGCGGTTGGAGAGGAACACGTGCAGCATCTCGGTGGAGCCGATGCCGTCGATGATCTCGACGCCGAAGTGGTTCGTCCAGCGCTGGCCGATGTCCTGCGGCAGGGCCTCGCCGGCCGAGGAGCACAGGCGCAGGGCCACCTCGCTCTTCTTCGGCAGGTCGGCAGCGGCGAGCATGCCGCCGTAGCCGGTGGGCGCGCCGTAGAACACCGTGGGCTGCTGGTCCTTGAAGCGCTTGAAGCAGGCCTGCGGCGTCGGGCGCTCGGCCATCAGCACCACGCTGGCGCCCACGGTGAGCGGGAAGCTCAGCGCGTTGCCCAGGCCGTAGGCGAAGAACAGCTTGGCGGCGGAGAACACCACGTCGTTCTCGCGCAGCGCCAGCACGCCCTTGCCATACAGCTCGGCGGTCCAGTACAGGTTGGCCTGGGTGTGCACCGTGCCCTTGGGCGCGCCGGTGGAGCCCGAGGAATACAGCCAGAACGCGGGCTCGTCGCCGTGCGTGTCGGCGGCCTGCGCCGCCGGTGCGTGGCTGCCCACCAGGGTGGTGAAGTGGTGCACGCCCTCGGGCAGGGCGCCCGTGGCGCGCGAGGCGATGACGTGTTTCACCTCGTGGCCGCCCTGGGCACTCAGGTGGTCCAGCGCGGTCTGCAGCGTGGGCAGCAGCGCGGCCGACACCAGCGCGGCCTGGGCGCGGCTGTTGGCCATCATGTACGCGTAGTCCTGCGCGGTCAGGAGGGTGTTCACCGCCACCGGCACCACGCCCGCATGCAGCGCACCGAGGAAGGCCACCACCCAGTCGCTGCTGTCGTGCATGAGCAGCAGCACGCGCTCTTCGCGGCGCAGGCCCAAGGCGCTGAGCGCGGCGGAAAACCGCCGCACCTGGTCGGCGAGCTCGCCGTAGCTCAGCTGGCCCTGGTCGTCGATCAGGGCGGTCTTGGCCGCGCGGCCGCTGTTGAGGTCCAGCAGGTGGCGCGCGAAGTTGAAGCGCTCGGGGGGCGGCGCGACGGTGGTGTCCATGGGGTTGTCTCCTCTGCGGTTCGCGGGGTTCGGGCTCAATACTTCAAGGCTACCGCCGAGGCGGCCAGGGCGTCCAGCGCGGCGCTGCTGGCCTGCACCGCGCTGCGGCGGTGGTAGAAGCCGAGCGCGCGCAGGCCGCCGAGTTCTTCACCGCCACCGGCGCGGCCCGGGCCGCCGTGCAGCGACATGGGCATCACGTTGCCGTGGCCGGTCTGGCTGGCCGCCACGTCGGGCGAGATGGCGTGCACGCGGCCGTGGGCCGAGCCCAGCTCCAGCGCGGCGCTGGCGGTGAAGGCCGGGTCGGCGCTGTAGACCGAACACACCAGCGATCCCTCGCCGCGGCGAATGAGTTCGTAGGCCTGTTCGATGCCGTCGTAGGCCATCAGCGTGGCCACCGGGCCGAACACCTCGACCTCGTGCAGCACCTTCGCCTTCGCGGGTTCGCGCGAGCCGAGCAGCGTGGGCGCCACGCAGGCCGCCACGGCCGCGTCGGCGTCCACCAGGGCAGCGCCGCTGCCGTCGAACAACACCTCGGCTTCGGTGCGCAGCCTGGCGATGCCTTCGAGCACGCTGGCCTTCTGCTCCTGGCTCACCAGCGAACCCATGCGCACGCCCTCGTTGCGCGGGTTGCCCACGCTGGTCTTGGCGAGCTTGGCGCCGATGGCCTGGGCGGCCGCGTCGTACAGCGCGCGCGGCACGAACACGCGGCGGATCGCGGTGCACTTCTGGCCGGCCTTCACCGTCATCTCGCGCACCACCTCGCTCACCAGCAGGTTGAAGGCCTCGCTGTCGGCCGTGGCGGCCGGGTCGAGCAGGGCGCTGTTGAGGCTGTCGGCCTCGATGTTGCAACGCACCGAGCGCTCGGCCACGGCCGGGTGGCTGCGGATGATGCGCGCGGTGTCGGCCGAGCCGGTGAACGAGACCACGTCGAAGGGTTGCAGCTGGTCCATGAGGCCTGCGGAGGAGCCGCAGACCACCGAGAGCGCGCCCGGCGGCAGGATGTTCGCGTCGATCACATCCTTGACCATGCGCTGGGTCAACCACGCGGTGGCCGTGGCGGGCTTGATGATCACCGGCACGCCCGAGAGCAGGGCGGGCGCGGCCTTTTCCCACAGGCCCCAGCTCGGGAAGTTGAAGGCGTTGATGAACAGCGCCACGCCGTGCGTGGGCTGCAGCACGTGCTGGGTCTGGAACACCGGGTCCTTGCCCATGCGGATGCGCTCGCCGTCGAGCAGCGCGCGCGCGCCGCCCAGGGCCTCGCCCTGCTTGGCGTAGTAGCCCAGCGTGAAGATGCCGCCGTCGATGTCCACCGCCGAGTCCTTGGTGGTGGTGCCCGAGTTGGCGGTGGCGATCTCGTCGTAGGCGTCGCGGTTGGCTTGCAGCACCTTGACGATGGCCGCCAGCAGCCCGGCGCGTTCCCCGTAGCTCAGGGCGCGCAAGGCCTGGCCGCCCTGTTCGCGGGCGAACCGGAAACCGGCGGCGAGGTCCAGCCCGGCGCTGCTCACACGGGCGAGTTCGGTGCCCAGCACCGGGTCGAACAAAGGCGTGCCCGCGCCGGTGCCGGTCTGCCATTGGCCGCCGAGGAAGTTGGGGAGCAGGGAAGAGGGGGTCATGGTGGTTGTCTCGGTGGGTGATGGCGGACCCCGGGGCACTGGCCGCGGGGGGAGAATGGCGCTATAAATGCACTATCTTGCGTTTTGCGGATTGTGCATTAAAGTGCATGTTTTGCCGAATGGCAAGCCCTCAAAGGGTTTTTCCCGCCCAACCGATCCACAGAAAGGTCAGCCCACCATGGACATCGACGCGACCGGCGTGATGGCCGCCAGCGAGGCCAAGCAGCCCGGCGCCGAAGAAGAGCGCCACCCGTTTCTGGTGGCGCTGGGCGAGCGCGTGCGCACTCTGCGCTCGCGCCGGGGCATGACGCGCAAGGCGGTGGCGATCGCGGCCGATGTGTCCGAGCGGCACCTGGCCAACCTCGAGTACGGCACCGGCAACGCGTCCATCCTCGTGCTGCTGCAGGTGGCACAGGCGCTGCAATGCTCGTTGGCCGAGCTGCTGGGTGATGTGAGCACAAGCTCACCGGAATGGTTGCTGATCCGTGAGCTGCTGGAAAAACGCAACGAAGCCGACCTGCGCCGGGCCCGCATCGCCATCGGCAGCCTGCTGGGCGGCGGCGCGGCCAGTGGCGGCGACCCCGGGCGCAAGGCGCGCATCGCCCTCATCGGCCTGCGCGGGGCGGGCAAGTCCACCCTGGGCCAGCGGCTGGCCGACGACCTGGGTTTTGCCTTCATCGAGCTCAGCCGCGAAATCGAGAAATTCGCCGGCTGCAGCATCAACGAGATCCACTCCCTCTACGGCACGCCGGCCTACCGCCGCTACGAGCGCCGCGCGCTGGAAGAGGCGATCCAGATCTACCCCGAGGTGGTGATCGCCACCCCCGGTGGCCTGGTGTCCGATGCGGCCAACTTCAACCTGCTGCTGTCCCACTGCACCACGGTCTGGCTGCAGGCCGACCCGGCCGACCACATGGGCCGCGTGGCGGCCCAGGGCGACCTGCGGCCCATGGCCGCGAGCCGCGAGGCCATGGAAGACCTCAAGCGCATCCTGGCCGGGCGTTCGGCCTTCTATTCCAAGGCCGACATGGCCTTCGACACCAGCGCCTACAACCTGGAAGACGCTTTCCACGCGCTGCGGGCCCAGGTGCGCGAGGCGATCGGGCTTGAAGAAAAACATGCATGAAAGTGCATTGACGTTTTTGACTTTGTGAATTATTATTCACATCACCAGGTTCGGACCGGCGTTTGAGTGCAGGTCTTCGGGCCTGATCCCGCCGCAGTCCCCTGCGGACCGCCATCGACCTCAGACACCTGCCCGGAGACACCCCATGAGCGCCACCGCCACGCCCCCCGCCGTCGACTACCGCACCGACCCCAGCCAGTACCGCCACTGGAAGCTGTCGTTTGAAGGCGATGTCGCCACCCTGGCCGTCGACATCAACGAAGACGCCGGCATCCGCCCCGGCTACAAGCTCAAGCTCAACAGCTACGACCTGGGCGTGGACATCGAGCTGCACGACGCGCTCAACCGCGTGCGCTTCGAACACCCTGAAGTGCGCACCGTGGTCGTCACCAGCGGCAAGGACCGCGTGTTCTGCTCCGGCGCCAACATCTTCATGCTCGGCCTCTCCAGCCACGCCTGGAAGGTGAACTTCTGCAAGTTCACCAACGAAACCCGCAACGGCATCGAAGACTCCTCCCAATACAGCGGCCTGAAGTTCGTCGCCGCGCTCAACGGCGCCTGCGCCGGCGGTGGCTACGAGCTGGCCCTGGCCTGCGACGAGATCGTGCTGGTGGACGACCGCTCCTCCGCCGTGTCCCTGCCCGAAGTGCCGCTGCTCGGCGTGCTGCCCGGCACCGGCGGCCTGACCCGCGTGACCGACAAGCGCCACGTGCGCCACGACCTGGCCGACATCTTCTGCACCACCAGCGAAGGCGTGCGCGGCCAGAAGGCCGTGGACTGGCGCCTGGTCGATTCCATTGCCAAGCCGCAGCAGTTCGCCGCCCACGTGAAAGAGCGCGCCGCCGCGCTGGCCGCCAAGAGCGACCGCCCGGCCGCCGGCAAGGGCGTGGCCCTGACCCGCGTCGAGCGCACCGACAGCGCCGACGGCATCAGCTACCAATATGTGAACGTGGCGATCGACCGCGCCAAGCGCAACGTCACCCTCACCGTGAAGGCGCCCACCGGCGCGCAGCCGAAAGACATCGCCGGCATCGAGGCTGCGGGCGCCGCCTGGTGGCCGCTGCAGATGGCGCGCGAGCTCGACGACGCCATCCTCTGCCTGCGCACCAACGAACTCGACATCGGCACCTGGCTGCTCAAGACCGAAGGCGACGCCGCCGCCGTGCTCGCCAGCGACGCGCTGATGCTCGCGAACAAGGACCACTGGCTGGTGCGCGAGACCCTGGGCCTGATGCGCCGCACCTTCGCCCGCCTGGACGTGTCCTCGCGCAGCCTGTTCGCGCTGATCGAGTCCGGCTCCTGCTTCGCCGGCTCGTTGGCCGAGCTGGCCTTCTGCGCCGACCGCGCCTACATGCTGGCCCTGCCCGACGACGCCGATGCCGCGCCCAAGCTGCAGCTGGGCGAGTTCAACTTCGGCTTCCTGCCCATGGTCAACGAGCAGTCGCGCCTGCAGCGCCGCTTCTACGAAGAAACGGCCCCGATGGAAGCCGCGCGCGGTGCCATCGGCCAGGCGCTGGACGCCGACGCCGCGCTGGCCCTGGGCTTGGTGACGGCCGCGCCCGACGACATCGACTGGGCCGACGAAGTGCGCATGGCGCTCGAAGAGCGCGCCTCCATGTCGCCCGACGCGCTCACCGGCCTGGAAGCCAACCTGCGTTTCGCGCAGAAGGAAAACATGGCCACCCGCATCTTCGGCCGCCTCACCGCCTGGCAGAACTGGATCTTCATCCGCCCCAACGCCGTCGGCGAAAAGGGCGCACTCAAGGTCTATGGCAAGGGCGACAAGGCCGCCTTCGACTTCAACCGCGTCTGATTTCATTCCAGCCACCGAACCCGAGGAAGCACGACATGAGCTCGATCAACTACAGCGAGAAGATCCCCAACAACGTCAACCTCAGCGAAGACCGCACGCTGCAGCGCGCGCTCGAAGGCTGGCAGCCCAACTTCATCAACTGGTGGGACGACGTGGGCCCCGAGGGTTCGACCAACCACGAGGTCTACCTGCGCACCGCGGTCAGCGTGGACCCGCAAGGCTGGGCCCAGTTCGGCCACGTGAAGATGCGCGACTACCGTTGGGGCATCTTCCTGAACCCGGGCGACGCCGAGCGCAAGGTGCACTTCGGCGACCACCTGGGTGAAAAGGCCTGGCAGGACGTGCCCGGCGAACACCGCGCCAACCTGCGCCGCATCATCGTCACGCAAGGCGACACCGAGCCCGCGTCGGTCGAGCAGCAGCGCCACCTGGGCCTGACCGCGCCCAGCATGTACGACCTGCGCAACCTGTTCCAGATCAACGTGGAAGAGGGCCGCCACCTATGGGCCATGGTCTACCTGCTGCACAAGCACTTCGGTCGCGACGGCCGCGAAGAGGCCGAGGCGCTGCTGCAGCGCACCTCGGGCAGCCAGGACAACCCGCGCATCCTGGGCGCGTTCAACGAGAAGACGCCAGACTGGCTGGCCTTCTTCATGTTCACCTACTTCACCGACCGCGACGGCAAGTTCCAGCTGTCGGCCCTGGCCGAATCCGCGTTCGACCCGCTGGCCCGCACGACCAAGTTCATGCTGACCGAAGAAGCCCACCACATGTTCGTGGGCGAGAGCGGCGTCTCGCGCGTGCTCACGCGCACCGCGCAGGTGATGAACGAACTCAAGACCGACGACGCGCAGAAGGTGCGTGCCGCCGGCGCCATCGACCTGGGCACCATCCAGCGTTACCTGAACTTCCACTACAGCGTCACCATCGACCTGTTCGGCGCCGACCAGTCGAGCAACGCCGCCATCTTCTACAGCTCGGGCCTCAAGGGCCGCTACGAAGAAGGCAAGCGCACCGACGACCACGTGCTCAAGGGCCAGACCTACAAGGTGCTCGAAGTGAAGGACGGCCAGCTCGTCGAGAAGGACGTGCCCATGCTCAACGCGCTCAACGAAGTGCTGCGCGACGACTTCATCGCCGACTCCGTGGCTGGCGTGAACCGCTGGAACAAGGTGCTGGAAAAAGCCGGTATCCCCACGCGCCTGACCGTGCCGCACAAGGCCTTCAACCGCCAGATCGGCGCGCTCGCGGGCATCAAGATGTCGCCCGAAGGCCGCGTGGTGAGCGAGGCCGAGTGGGCCGCGAAGAAGAGCGAATGGCTGCCGACGCCGGAAGACTTCGCTTTCGTCGCCTCGCTCATGGGCCGCGTGGTCGACCCCGGCAAGTTCGCCGGCTGGATCGCGCCGCCCGTGATGGGCATCAACCGCCAGCCGGTGGATTTCGAATACGTCCGGTTTGGTTGAACCTCTGCGCGCCGCACCCCGCGGCGCGCCCCTCTCTCCTACACTGTCTCGACCGCATGGAGACACCATCATGAACGCTGTTGCCGAAGCCGCTGTCATCAAGCAGCACCTGATCGACCCCGAGATCTGCATCCGCTGCAACACCTGCGAAGCGATCTGCCCGGTGCAGGCGATCACGCACGACAACCTCAACTACGTGGTCGACGCGTCCAAGTGCAACCTGTGCATGGACTGCATCTCGCCGTGCCCCACGGGCTCGATCGACAACTGGCGCATGATGCCGCGCGTGCGGGCCTACACGACCGCCGAGCAGCTCACCTGGGAATCGCTGCCGGCCGAGCTGCCGCCCGAAGAGCTCGAAGGCCTGGCCGATGCCGATGCCGACGTGTCCGTGGCCGCGCCGCCCGCCGCCGCGCCCGCGGTGGCGAAAGACCCCAGCGGTGAGGAGGCCTTCAACTCGTCGGCCTTCGGCGCGACGCTGCCGCCCTGGTCGGCCGCGCACGCCTACAGCAACCTCTACGGTCCCAAGGCCACGCAGAAGACCGTGACCGCCACCGTGGTGGGCAATGTGCGCGTGACCGAAGTCGGCAAGACCGCCGGCAGCGACTACGACACCCACCACATCGTGCTCGATTTCGGCGCCATGCCCTTCCCGGTGCTGGAAGGCCAGAGCATCGGCGTCGTGCCGCCGGGCGTGGACGACATCGGCCGCCGTCACCACGCGCGCCAGTACTCCATCGCCAGCCCGCGCAACGGCGAGCGCCCGGGGTACAACAACCTGTCGCTCACCATCAAGCGCGTGCTCGAAGACCACGACGGCGAACCGGTGCGTGGCGTGGCGAGCAATTACATGTGCGATCTCAAGGTGGGCGACAAGGTGGAGGTGATCGGGCCGTTCGGCACCAGCTTCCTCATGCCCAACCACCCGCGCTCGAACATCGTGATGATCTGCACCGGCACCGGCAGTGCGCCCATGCGCGCCATGACCGAGTGGCGCCGGCGCCTGCGCGCCTCGGGCAAGTTCGAAGGCGGCAAGCTGCTGCTGTTCTTCGGCGCGCGCACGCAGGAAGAGCTGCCGTACTTCGGCCCGCTGCAGAGCCTGCCCAAGGATTTCATCGACACCAACTTCGCGTTCAGCCGCACGCCCGGTCAGCCCAAGCGCTACGTGCAGGACGTGATGCGCGAGCGCGCGGCCGACCTGGCCGTGCTGCTGCAGGACCCGAACACGTATTTCTATGTGTGCGGCCTCAAGAGCATGGAAGAGGGCGTGGTGCTCGCGTTGCGCGATGTGGCGCAGGGCGCTGGCCTGAATTGGGAAACGATCGGCGGCGCGTTGAAGCGCGAAGGACGCCTGCACCTCGAGACGTACTGAGTTGCGTTTCGCGTTGGCGTGGCGGCGGTCGGTGGCGACCGGGTGGCCCGCCTCCGCGAATGTCCTCCGGCGGCTGGTGCCGCCTCCCCCTTGACTTCGCTGCGGCGGGCCACCCGGTCACCACCGACCTTCGGGCTGGCGTTGCACTCAGGGTTTCCCCGCGCATGTCACACCGTGGGGCGGGGAGAAACGCCCGAAGGGGTACTTCTCCCAGGGGTATGGCTTACAGTCGGTCTCCGTATGCAGATCGAACATATGTCGTCCCCCACCCGCAGCCGACCCGCCATCGAGGTCGATGTGGTGATGCGGCGCGAGCCGGTGAGTGGGCCCATGAGCCGCTGGCAGGCCTGGCGCTGGGTGCTGGCCGACGTGATGGTGCGCAGCGATCCCGACGAGACCGGCCCGGCACCCGAGCACGAGAGCCACGAACCGCAGGCGGTCGAGCCCGTGAACACCCAGGGCGTCGACGCGCAGGCCACGCACTGGCTGTTCCCGCGTTTTCGTGTCGAACTGTTCCGCGACGACGCCGAGGGTTACTTCCTCAACCTCAACAGCCCGAACCCCTGCTTCTGGGTGTTCTGGCGCGCTGACGAAGCGCGCCTGCTCGACGGCGAGCCCATGGCGGTGCCGCAGATCGTCACGCTGAGTTACCACGATGCCGGCCGCTGGCTCGACGCGCAGGAGCGCGTGGACCAGGTCGCCGCGCCCGACGAGGTGGTGGGCTGGCTGCGCGCTTTTGTGGACACCACCTACCAGCCCGAACCCAAGCGCCGCAAGCGGCCCGACAGCTTCAAGCCGCTGACCGACCGCTTCGGCCAACCCGTACGCATCAGCACCAGCAAGCTGCGTGGCGGTGGGCCGCCCGGAGAGTGAGCATGGCCGCCGAAGACGACAGCAGCAATTTCTTCTCGCGCTGGTCGCGCCGCAAGGTGCAGGTGCGCAGTGGCGAGCCCCTGCCGCCCGAGCCGCCCGCCCCACCCGTGGCCCCGGTCGCGGCCGCGGCCGCGGTGGTGGCGCCGCCGATGCCTGAGCTGGTGACCGCGCCCGCCGAAACACCTGCCGAGCCGCCACCCGCGCTCACGCTGGACGACGTGGCCCGCCTCACGCCCGAATCGGACTACTCGGCCTTCGTCGCGCGCGACGTGCCTGCCGACGTGCGCAACGCCGCCGTGAAGAAGCTGTTCACCGACCCGCACTACAACGTGATGGACGGGCTGGACATCTACATCGACGACTACTCCCAGCCCAGCCCCATCACGGCCGCCGAGATGGCCAAGATGGTGGGCGCGCAGTTCCTCAAGCTGGTGGACGACCCCAACGAGCCCAAGCCCGCCGCCGCCACCGCCACACCGGCCACCGATACACCACCCGACACAACGGCCGCCGAACAGGCCGAAGCCAACGACGCCGTCGACGACGCCCCTGTCGCCGCCGACCCCCGCGAGCCCACTGCTGCCGCCCACGACGCGGCACCCCACGATGACCACGCTGATCTGCAATTGCAACCAGACGATGTCCCTGAACCCCCAGGTTCTGGGCGACGCGCTGGATGAAGACCTGAGCCTGCACACCACGCTGTGCCGCCGCGACGCGCCCGCTTTCCAGAAGGCCTGCCGCAGCAAGGATGAGCTCGTGGTGGCCTGCACGCAGGAAAGCCGGCTCTTCACCGAACTCTCGGAACAGACCGAGGGCGCGGTGCCGCTGGACGTGCGGCCGATCCATTTCGTGAACATCCGCGAGACCGGCGGCTGGGGCCGCGAAGGCGCGCAGGCCATGCCGAAGATGGCCGCGCTGCTGGCGGCGGCGCGCCTGCCCGATCCCGAGCCGGTGCCCACCGTCACCTACCACAGCGCGGGGCGCCTGCTGATCATCGGCGCGCTGGACGAGAGCGAGCGCATCGCCGGCTTGGTGGGCGACGTGCTCGAGGTCAGCCTCCTGGCCACGGGCGGGCAGGGCATGCAGGCGCGGCGTTACCCCGTGATCGCGGGCGCGCTGGAGCAGGTACAAGGCTGGCTGGGCGCGTTCGACGTGCAATGGCGCAGCGACAACCCGATCGACCTCGACCTCTGCACGCGTTGCAACGCCTGCGTGGCGGCCTGCCCGGAAGGCGCCATCGGCCTGGACTACCAGATCGACCTGGCCAAGTGCCAGGACCACCGCGCCTGCGTGAAGGCCTGCGAGGCCGTGGGTGCGATCAACTTCCAGCGCGAGCCGCAGACCCACAGCGAGCGCTTCGACATCGTGCTCGACCTGCGCGACGCTCCCGCCTTCACCCAGCACGCGCACCCGCAGGGCTACTTCCACCTGCGCGGCGGCCTGCAGGCCGAGGCCGCCATGGCCACCGTCGTGCAACTGCGCGACCTGGTCGGCGAGTTCGAGAAACCCAAGTTCTTCACCTACAAGCAGAAGCTGTGCGCGCACGGCCGCAACGAGACCGTGGGCTGCAACGCCTGCGTGGAGATCTGCTCGGCGCTGGCGATCCGCAGCGAGATCAAGCGCAACCAGATCGTCGTCAACCCCAACCTCTGCGTGGGCTGCGGCGCCTGCACCACGGTGTGCCCCACCGGCGCGCTGTCGTACGCCTACCCGCGAGCGAGCGAGCAGGGCGTGAAGCTGCGCACCCTGCTGGCCACCTACGCCAAGGCCGGCGGCAAAGACGCCGCCGTGCTGCTGCACAGCGAGGAAGCGGGCGGCGCGCTCATCGGTGAACTCGGGCGCGCGGCCTCGCTGGACAAGAAGGCCGTGCGCGGTGTGCCCGCGCGCGCGATCCCGGTGCCGCTGTGGCACACCGCCTCCATCGGGCTGGACGTGTGGCTCTCCGCCTTCGCCTATGGCGCCTCGCAGGTCTGGGTGCTGATGACCGGCGACGAAGCGCCGCAGTACCGCGACGCGGTGCGCGCGCAGATGGACGTGGCGCAGGCCATCGTGAGCGGCCTGGGCTACGGCGGCCGTCATTTCCGCCTGATCGAAGCGAAGGACGTGAAGGCGCTGGACGCCGAGCTCGGCGACGCACCGGCGCAGACCGTGAAGCGCCGCGGAACCTTCGCCATCCAGGCCGAAAAGCGCGCGACCGTGGAACTCGCGCTCGACCACCTGATGCAGGACAGCGCGGTCCAGCGCGCGCCGATGGACGCCATCGCGCTGCCCGGCGCGTCCTTGCTCGGCACGATCGCGGTCAACAAGGACACCTGCACCCTGTGCCTGAGCTGCGTGAGCGCCTGCCCGGCCAGCGCCTTGCAAGACAACACCGAGCGCCCGCAGCTGCGCTTCATCGAAAAGAACTGCGTGCAGTGCGGCCTGTGCGCCAGCACCTGTCCGGAGGACGCGATCACGCTGCAACCGCGTCTCCTGCTGGGTGAGCAGCGCAAGCAGTTGCGCGTGCTCAACGAGGCTCAGCCGTACCACTGCATCCGCTGTGCCAAGCCTTTTGGCACGCTCAAGGGCATCGAGGTGATGCTGGCCAAGCTCTCGGGCCATGCGATGTTCCAGGGCGAGGCCTTGGAGCGCCTGAAGATGTGCGGCGACTGCCGCGTGGTGGACCTGTATTCCAACCCGGGTGAGACCCGGATTCACGATGTCTGACATGAACAACGCCATTCCCGTCTCGTCGTCTTCCGCGCTGGACGAAGAAACCGCCCGTGCCGAGGTGTACGGCCTGCTGGCGGCGCTGTATTACGCGCCGCCGCCGGCGGAGCTGATGGCGCAGCTGCGCGTGGCGGTGACCGAGGCGCCGGCGGCCGGCGGTTTTCTGGAGGAGCCGTGGCGCGAGGTGGTGGCGGCTGCGCGTGCGCTGAGCGATGAGGCGGTGGCGGCGGAGTACGACGCGCTGTTCGGTGGTGTGGGCAAGCCGGATGTGTTCGTGTTCGGTTCGCACTACCTCAGCGGTTTCCTGAACGAGAAACCGTTGGCGGCCTTGCGCAACGATCTGGCGGCGCTGGGTCTGGCGCGCGACGAGACGATGCCGGAGACGGAGGACCACATCGCTTACCTCTGTGAAGTGATGCGTTATCTGATCGCGGGTGACGAGGTGGAGGTGGCCAACCTCACGCAACAGCAGAAGTTCTTCACCACGCATCTGCAGCCGTGGGTACTGCAGATGTGCGATGCGATTGCCGGGCATCCCAAGGCTTCTTTTTATGCGGCCTTGGCTGGGTTCACCCGGGCTTTTGTCAACGTCGAGGCGCAGGGCTTCGATATGTTGGCCTGAGTTTCTCCTAGGCGTTTCGCTCTGCCGGGTTGGCGGGGTCGGGTGGTCCGGTCATGCTGGCGCCGGCCGCTCGCGGGAGACTGCCCGTGTCCGCTCACACCACTTCGTCAACACCGGGTGGGCGCGCAAGCTTTTGTGGCAACCGCGAATGGGGCCGGCGCCCTCATGCCCAAACCACCCGCCCCCATGAGATGGTGGCGCGCCAAGCTGGGTGTGCCTGCGTTGTTTCGCAGGCCGGTGGCGGCGTCCGAATGCGCAGGCCCCCATTCGCGGTTGCCACAGAGCCTGCGCGCCGTCCCGGTGTTGACGAAGTGGTGTATGCGGACCCGGGCAGACGTCCGTGAGCAGGGCCGGAGCATTCGGATCCCGCCACCGGCCTGACGCGAGGTCGACGAGCGAAAAACCAAAAAGAAACTCAGAGCCCCCCAGGCCGCCCATCCCGGGTAGGCGCAGCCTCAGGCGCATGAGGTTCCGTCAACAAAGCCACGCAAAAAGAAGCACCGGAACCAGCAGAGAGGTTCTCGGCCGTGATGTGCCCCCCATAGCGCTCCACCAGGCCCTGACTGATCCACAACCCCAACCCATTCCCATCGTTCTTCGTCGTGAAAAACGGCCGGAACAAACGCTCCAGCACCTCGGCGGAAAGACCCGGGCCACTGTCCTGCACCCACAACCTCACACCCCCGCGCCCCAACTCATCCACCCAATCCCGCGTCACCAACCGCAACACCCCACCCTGCGCCATCGCCTGAATCGCGTTGATCAACAAATTGATCACCACCTGCTGCAACTCCTGCCGATTGCAACCCGCGCGCCGCGCCGCCTGCAGATCCCGCTCCACGCGAATGTGCGTCTGCGCCAGCAGATGCCCCACCAGCACCAGACAGTCTTCCATCGTCCGGTTGATGTCCAGCGTCTCCACATACCCCGCGTACTCCGTCGGCCGCGCGTACTGCAACAACTGCGTCACGATGATGCGCATGCGCTCCACCTGCTCGTCCAGCAACTTCAGCTCCGACGCCACCGGCCGGCTCGCCGCCCCCAGCGTCTCGCGCATCAGATCCAGATTGCCCTGCATCACCGCGATCGGGTTGTTGATCTCGTGCGCGATGCTCGCCGTCAGCTGACCGATCGCCGCCAGCTTCTCGCTCTTCACCAACTGCTGCTGCGCCAGTTGCAACGACGCGTTGCTCGCCTCCAGCTCCGCCGTGCGCTCCGCCACCTTGTGGTCCAGCTCCTCGCCCCAGCGCTGCAAGGCCGCCGTCTTGTCGTCGATCACGTCCAGCAACTCGTCCAGATGGCCCGCCAACGCGCCCAGCTCGTCGCGCGCCGAAATCTCGCCCACGCGCGCGCCCGACTGGCCTTCCTCCACCAGCTGCATCGTGCGGTTCATGCGCTGCACCGGCTGGAAAATGCTGCGCGCCCAGCGCAGCGAGAACCAGGCCGAGAGCGCCATCACGCCCAGGAAGATCAGGCCCATCACCCCCAGCATCGCGTAGCGCACCAGCCGGAACGGCGCCTCCAGGTACCCCACGTACAACATGCCGATGCGCTGGTCGTGCGCGTCCAGCAAGGGCTCGTAGGCCGAGACGTACCAGTCGTTCACCACGAAGGCGCGGTCCAGCCAGGTCTGGCCCCGGCCCAGCACCGCGTCGCGCACCGTCTGCGACACGCGTGTGCCGATCGCGCGCTGGTCCTGGAACAGGCGCACGTTGGTGGTGATGCGCACATCGTCCATGAACAGCGTGGCCGTGCCCTGGCTGCCGAACGGCAAGGAGCCTTCGGGGTACACGATGCGGTTGATGTGGTCGATGAAATCCAGGTTCTGGTTCAGCAGCAGGCCGCCCGCGAGCAGCGCGATCGTCTGGCCCGCCGCGTCGCGCACCGGGTGGGTGGCCAGCATCACCATGGCGCGGTGCTCGGCCTCGCGCGTGTCGGGCGCGGCGTTGCGCGTGGCCACCAGCGAAATGCGCAGGCGCGGCGAGAGGTGCGGCGCCAGGGCCTCCAGTTCTTCCGGCTCCAGCACCAGCAATCGCGCGCGCGCGGCCGAGCGGCCGTTGTCGCTCACCGAACCCCCGAGCGCGGGGGGCATGAGCGGGATCGGCGCGCTCGCATCCGCGTTGCTCAGCCCGGCGGGCACCGCGCGCGCCAGCGGCTGGCCTTGTGGCGTGTAGAGCAGCAGGAAGTCCAGCCCGAGCCGTTCGCGGGCCAACGCCAGTTGCTCGCTCACGTCGCGCCGGTCCGTGGGGTTCGCGGGCCGCAGCGCGGTGTAGAGCGCCTGTGAGCCGGCCACGCCCTGTGTGCCCGAGCCGACCTCGCTGAGCACCTGCTCGAAGTAACCGTGCGCCACCGCCAGGTCGCTGCGCACCTTGGTGATCAGCAGCCGGTCGTAGGCCACGTTGCCCCACAGGGCCAGCGCCAGCACCAGCATCGGGAACGCCAGCAACAGCGGCAGCAGCGCCATCGCCAGCAGCTTGTTGCGGACCGAGCCGGCCAGCCAGCGGGGGGCGCGCCAGAAGCTCATGCGCAGGGTGTCGGTGTCATGTCGCGCCCCATTCGGCCACGCGGCGTTCCAGTGTGCGGCGCGAGACGCCGAGCAATTGCGCCGCGCGCGTCTTGTCGCCCTGCACCGAATCGAGCACCGAGAGAATGTGCATCTTCTCCAGCGTGTGCAGATCGGTGGGCGCGGCGCTGCTGGCCTCGGGGCGGCGGGTCTGGCCCGGGTACAGCGCCGACACGTTGAGGCTGCCCAGGATCAGCGAGCGCTCGATCAGATTGCGCAGCTCGCGCACGTTGCCGGGCCAGTCGTACTGGCGCAGGAAGTCCATCTCGGGTTCGCTGATGACCAGGGGCTCCACGCCGAGCGAGGGCGCGAGCTGGGCGATGAAGTGCGCCACGAGTTCGGCGATGTCGTCCTTGTGCTCGCGCAGCGGCGGCAGCGTGAGGTCCACCACCTGCAGGCGGAAGTAGAGGTCCTTGCGGAAGCGGCCGGCCGCCACCTCCTCGCTGAGCTGGCGGTTGGTGGCGGCGACGATGCGCAGGTTCAGCGGCACCAGCTGTTCGCTGCCCACCGGGCGGATGTTGAGGTCTTCGATCGCGCGCAGCAGCGTGGCCTGGATGGACAGCGGCAGCTCGGCGATCTCGTCGAGGAACAGCGTGCCGCCCTGCGCGTAGTGGAACAGGCCGTCGCGCGCGCGCGTGGCGCCGCTGAACGCGCCCTTGGCGTGGCCGAACAGCTCGCTCTCGATCAGCTCGGGCGAGACCGCCGCGCAGTTGACCGGCACGAAGGGGCCGCCCGCGCGGCTGCTGAGCGCGTGCAGCTCGCGCGCCACCAGCTCCTTGCCGGTGCCCGACTCGCCCTGCAGCAGCACGGTGCTGTTGACCGGGGCCACGCGCGCGATCGACTCGCGCAGATGCTGCATGGCCGGCGAGGCACCGACCAGCGCCGCGCGCCCGGGCGCGCTGGTGACCACCGCGCGGCGCAGCACGAAGTTCTCGCGCCGCAGGCGCGAGCGCTCGTAGCAGTGCTTCACCGCGTTGAGGATCTGCGGCACGCGAAACGGTTTGAGGATGAAGTCCGACGCGCCCGCGCGCAGCGCTTCGATGGCGGTGTCCAGGTCGGCGAAGGCGGTGATCAGGATCACCTCGCCGGTGAAGCCCTGTTCGCGCAACTCCTTGAGCCAGACCACGCCGCTCTTGCCGGGCAGCGAGATGTCGAGGATCACCAGGTCCACGTGGTGGCCGCGCAGCCACTGCGCGCCGTCCTCGGCGCTGGAGGCGCTCATCACGAAGTGGCAGCGCGGTGCCAGCGTCTTGACGAGGAAGTTGAGCATGCCCTGTTCGTCGTCGACGATCAGGATCGACCAGTCGGGCCAACCCTCCAGGGTTCTTTCGGGCGAGGGGGGAAGAAAGGGGGTGTCCACCCCGAAGGATTCTACGGAGTAAGCCTACGAAATCACTGGGGTATTGGCGCATTTCCGACCCCGCGCGCGGGAGGGCGGTCGCGACAATTTGTCGCATCGACGATGGACAGTTTGACGGTCCACGCCAGCGCGTAATGGATTCGTTCCATGGGTTATCCCTAGGCCGTGAAGCGCATCGCCCCGCAACCCCCCGGGGTCCGTGCGAGGGGTGGTCCACGCCGGCACCATGGCACGGTTCTGGCTATGAATTCGGAAGCGCGGCAGCATGCTGCGCTGCGACATGCGGCGATGAGAACCGATCGCATTTCACGCGGAGGGCGCCCTTATGGATGGCTTGCATAGGGGGTGGGGGCCGGTTAGATTCGACGTATGCAAAAGGCCCGCATGTTGTGATGCGGGACCGAACCCCACAGGAGACATGCATGAACAAGTCCCCACGATCCACGCCCGAAGAAGGCCGTCCGAACCTCAAGCGCCGCACTCTGTTTGCGGGCGCGTCCACCGTGGGCGCGCTGGCCGCCGCGGCCACCCTGTTGCCCCGCGTCGCGCCTGAAGACGCGGCCGCCGTGGCCGAGCCCAAGCCGGCGCCCACCAAGGGCGGTGGTTACTCGCTGAGCGATCACGTCAAGCAGTACTACCAGACCACCCGCATCTGAGCGAACAGGAGCGCCTCCCATGTTGCTGACCAAAAAATCCCCGTCGGGTGCGCACGCTTCGCGCGCACCCTCTTCCACGTCCTCCGGCTTCGTGCACCGCCTGCAGCGTGGCCTGTCGACGGCCCTGCCCACCATGGACCGCCGCGCCTTCCTGCGCCGCTCGGGCCTGGGTGTGGGCGTCGGCCTGGCCGCGAGCCAGCTCACGCTGGTGAAGAAGGCCGAGGCCGCGTCGGGCGGCAAGTCCATCGACGGCACCGGCAAGATCGAGGTCAAGCGCACCGTCTGCACGCACTGCTCGGTGGGCTGCGCGGCCGATGCCATCGTGGAGAACGGCGTCTGGGTGCGCCAGGAACCGGTGTTCGACTCCCCCATCAACCTCGGTGCGCACTGCGCCAAGGGCGCATCGCTGCGCGAGCACGGCCACGGCGAGTACCGCCTGCGTTACCCGATGAAGCTGGTGAACGGCAAGTACCAGCGCATCAGCTGGGACACCGCGCTCAACGAGATCACCGCGAAGATGAAGGAACTGCGCGAGGCCAGCGGCCCCGACTCGGTGTACTTCATCGGCTCCTCCAAGCACAGCAACGAACAGGCGTACCTCATGCGCAAGTTCGTGAGCTTCTGGGGCACCAACAACTGCGACCACCAGGCGCGCATCTGCCACTCCACCACGGTGGCCGGCGTGGCGAACACCTGGGGTTATGGCGCCATGACCAACTCGTACAACGACATGCAGAACAGCAAGTGCGCGTTGTACATCGGCTCCAACGCCGCCGAGGCGCACCCGGTCTCCATGCTGCACATGCTGCACGCCAAGGAAACCGGCTGCAAGATGATCGTGGTGGATCCGCGCTTCACCCGCACCGCGGCCAAGGCCGACGAGTACGTGCGCATCCGCTCCGGCACCGACATCCCCTTCCTCTTCGGCGTGCTGTACCACGTCTTCAAGAACGGCTGGGAAGACAAGCAGTACATCAACGACCGCGTCTACGGCATGGAAGCCGTCAAGGCCGACGTGATGGCGAAGTGGACGCCGGCGGCCGTGGAAGAGGCCTGCGGCGTCAAGGAAGAGCAGATGTTCAAGGTGGCCAAGATGCTGGCCGAAGCCAAGCCGGCCACCATCGTCTGGTGCATGGGCCAGACGCAGCACACCATCGGCAACGCCATGGTGCGCGCCTCGTGCATCCTGCAGCTGGCGCTGGGCAACGTGGGCAAGAGCGGTGGCGGCACCAACATCTTCCGCGGCCACGACAACGTGCAGGGCGCGACCGACGTCGGCCCCAACCCCGACTCGCTGCCCGGCTACTACGGCCTGGCCGCCGGCTCGTGGCGCCACTTCGCCAACGCCTGGGGCGTGGACTACGAGTGGATCAAGAAACAGTACGCCGACGGCACGATGGAGAAGCCCGGCATCACGGTCTCGCGCTGGATCGACGGCGTGCTCGAGAACAACGAGCTGATCGACCAGGGCCCGAACCTGCGCGGCGTGTTCTATTGGGGCCATGCGCCCAACTCGCAGACCCGCGGTCTGGAGATGAAGCGCGCGATGGACAAGCTGGACCTGCTGGTGGTGGTGGACCCGTACCCCTCGGCCACCGCCTCGATGGCTGCCATGCCCGGCAAGCCCGAGGACCTCAACCCCAACCGCGCGGTGTACCTGCTGCCGGCGGCCACGCAGTTCGAGACCAGCGGTTCCTGCACCGCGTCCAACCGCTCGCTGCAGTGGCGCGAGAAGGTCATCGACCCGCTGTGGGAGAGCCGCAGCGACCACATGATCATGCACCAGTTCGCTGAAAAACTCGGCTTCGCCACCGAGCTCAGCAAGAACTACAAGATGCAGAAGATCAAAGGCCTGGACGAGCCCATGCCCGAAGACATCCTGCGCGAGATCAACAAGTCGGTCTGGACCATCGGCTACACCGGCCAGAGCCCGGAGCGCCTCAAGGCCCACATGCGCAACATGAACGCCTTCGACGTGAAGACGCTCAAAGCCAAGGGCAAGGTGGTGGACAAGGAAACCGGCTACGACATGACCGGCGACTACTTCGGCCTGCCCTGGCCCTGCTACGGCACGCCGCAGATCAAGCACCCCGGCTCACCCAACCTGTACGACACCTCCAAGCACGTGATGGAAGGCGGCGGCAACTTCCGCGCCAACTTCGGCGTGGAGCGCGAGGGCAAGTCCCTGCTGGCCGAAGACGGTTCCTACTCGGTCGGTTCGGAGATCACCACCGGCTATCCCGAGTTCGACCACGTGCTGCTCAAGAAGCTGGGCTGGTGGGCCGACCTCAGCGAGGCCGAGCAGAAGGCCGCCGAGGGCAAGAACTGGAAGACCGACCCGACCGGCGCCATCATCCGCGTGGCCATGGCCCACGGCTGCCACCCGTTCGGCAACGCCAAGGCGCGCGCCGTGGTGTGGAACTTCCCCGATGCCGTGCCGCAGCACCGCGAGCCGATCTACGGCACGCGCCCGGACCTGATCGCCAAGTACCCGACCCACGACGACCGCAAGACCGTCTGGCGCCTGCCCATCCTCTACAAGTCGCTCCAGCAGAAAAACGTGGACGACAAGATGCACGAGAAATTCCCGCTCATCATGACCTCGGGCCGCCTGGTCGAGTACGAGGGCGGTGGCGAGGAAACGCGGTCCAACCCCTGGCTGGCCGAACTGCAGCAGGAGATGTTCGTCGAGATCAACCCGAAGGCGGCGGCCGAGCGTGGTGTGCGCAACGGCGAGCGCGTGTGGGTCAACACCCCGACCGGCGCGCGCCTGAACGTGCAGGCGCTGGTGACCGAGCGCGTGGGACCCGACACGGTGTGGCTGCCGTTCCACTTCTCGGGCCGCTGGCAGGGCGTGGACATGAAGCCCTACTACCCCGACGGCGCCTTCCCCGTGGTGCGCGGCGAGGCCGTCAACACCGGCACGACCTACGGTTACGACATCGTCACGATGATGCAGGAAACCAAGACCACGATCTGCAACGTCGAAAAAGCATAAGACCAGGAGCACCACATGGCACGAATGAAATTCATCTGTGACGCCGAACGCTGCATCGAATGCAACGGCTGCGTCACCGCCTGCAAGAACGAGCACGAGGTGCCCTGGGGCGTGAACCGCCGCCGCGTGGTCACGCTCAACGACGGCATTCCGGGCGAGAAGTCGATCTCGGTGGCCTGCATGCACTGCAGCGACGCGCCCTGCATGGCGGTCTGCCCGGTCAACTGCTTCTACCGCACCGACGAAGGCGTGGTGCTGCACGACAAGGACGTCTGCATCGGCTGCGGCTACTGCTCCTACGCCTGCCCGTTCGGCGCGCCGCAGTTCCCTTCGCAGGGCACCTTCGGCGTGCGCGGCAAGATGGACAAGTGCACCTTCTGCGCCGGCGGCCCCGAGGCCCACGGCAGCCAGAGCGAGTTCGAGAAGTACGGCCGCAACCGCCTGGCCGAAGGCAAGCTGCCGGCCTGCGCCGAGATGTGCTCGACCAAGGCCCTGCTCGCCGGTGACGGCGACGTGGTGGCCGACATCTTCCGCAACCGCGTGCTGCAACGCGGCAAGGGCGCCGAAGTCTGGGGCTGGGGCACCGCGTACGGCACCGCACAAGGGACCAAGTCATGATGCGCCGCTTCGCACTCACCACCACCGTGGCCGCCGCCTTGCTCGCGCTCACCGCCTGCGGCGAGAAACCGCAGGAAATGAACGCGGCCGGCGTCAAGCAGGACAGCGCGCCGTACCAGGGCGTGGGCAGCAGCCAGTACGCCAACACCAACTGGAAGGCGGGCGACAAGACCAGCTGGGAACAGCAGCTCAAGACGCGCGCGCAGTACGGCCAGAACGACTACACCCGCATGGGCGGCAACAAACCCTGAGGCCCCCACCATGTACAGCCTCCTGACTCAAGGCCTGCGCCACCTGGCGTCGCCCAAGGTGTGGTGCATGGCGCTGCTGACGCTGAGCGCGGCCTGGGCCAATGCCCAGACGCTCAAGGTGGAGCCACCGCAGGAAGACCCGGCGCCCGCCGGCGCGGCCGCACCGGCCAGTGGCCAGATGGGTGGCATCAAGGGCGCCAACATCTTCGAGATCGCACCCGACGCGAACAAGGACCCGAAGTACCCGGAGCAGACCAACGCCGAACGCGGCAAGGTGCAGCCCGGCAACAACGCGCCGATGTGGCGCGACGTGGGCAAGGGCGTGACCGGCTATTCCAGCCTGCCGTACCCCGAGGCCGGCAACCTGATCCAGCCGTTCGTGAACTACCCCGGCGCGCGCCTGACCAACGCGGGCGAAGCCTGGCGGCAGGTGCGCAACCAGTGGATCATTCCCTACGGCGGCTCGGTGCTGCTCATCGTCGCGGTCGCCATCGCGCTGTTCTATTTCGCCAAGGGCGCGATCCCCGTGCACGGTCAGCCCACCGGCCGCGTGATCGAGCGCTTCACCTACTTCGAGCGCGCCGCGCACTGGGTCAACGCCATCGCCTTCGTGGCGCTGGCGGTCTCCGGCATCATCATGGCCTTCGGCAAGTTCTTCCTGCTGCCCATCATCGGCAGCACGCTGTTCGGCTGGCTGACCTACGCGCTGAAGAACCTGCACAACTTCGCCGGGCCGCTGTTCGCGGTGTCGCTGGTGGTGGTGATCCTCACCTTCATCAAGGACAACCTGCCGGCCAAGGAAGACATCACCTGGCTGCTCAAGGGCGGTGGCCTGTTCAGCGGCCAGGAAGTGCCTTCGCACCGCTTCAACGCGGGCGAGAAGGTGGTGTTCTGGGCCGGCGTGTTCTTCTTCGGCCTGATCGTGGTGGGCTCGGGCCTGTTCCTGGACAAATTGCTGCCCTCGGTGGACTACACGCGCGGCAACATGCAGATCGCGCACATGATCCACGCCAGTGCCGCGGTGCTGATGATGGCGCTGTTCATGGGCCACATCTACCTGGGCACGATCGGCATGAAGGGCGCCTACAAGGCCATGAAGACCGGCTACGTGGACGAGACCTGGGCCAGGGAACACCACGAACTCTGGTACGACGACATCAAGGCCGGCAAGATCCCCGCGCAACGCACGGCGGGCCCGGTGGACGCGGCCAGCGCGGCCGAGGCCTCGCGCGCCGTCAAGGCCTGAACACAACGAGACAACGAGGACAACCCATGAAACGCAGCCTCCTGTGCCTGACCCTGCTGCTGGCCGCCACGGCCCACGCCAAGCTGCCCGCGCCCCCGCCGCCGACGGAAGAGGCCAAGGCCAAGGCCGCCGAAGCGGCGGCCAAGACGGCCTGGGCCGCCAAGGTCGATGGCTACAAGCTGTGCGCCTACATGGACAAGGCCGCCGCCAATTACTTCAAGACCGCCGCGGCCACCGGCAAGAGCGTGCCACCGGCGACGGCCAATGCCCCGGCCTGCACCGACCCGGGCCCCTTCGCCTACACCGCCCCCAAACCGATCGAGGCTGCGGGTGCCCACTCACCGGCGGAAACCGCCAAGGGCCCACCGAGCACGAACACCCCCGCCGCGGTGACCACGCCGGCCAAGAAATAAACCGCTTTCCCTGTCTTGCCATGGGCCGCACCCTCGGGTGGCGGCCCTTTTCATGCGGTAGTCTTCGCCCATGCCCCTGTTGCCCCAACTGACCCAGGCGCGCGCGCCGCTGACCCGTGAAGTCGAGGTCATGAACGAGCACGGCGCGCGCGAGACCATCTCCATCCCCGCCGAGCGCGACCTCACGGTCTACGTGGACAAGCGCGAGCTGGTCACGCTCATGACGCTGGGCGCGCAGCCCGAGTGGCTGGTGCTGGGCTACCTGCTCAACCAGCGGCTCATCGCTTCGGTGGAGGAGGTCGAATCCATCACCGTGGACTGGGACGTGAACGCCGCGTCGGTCAAGACCCGGCACGGCATCGACCGCATCGAGGAGCGCACCTCCAAACGCGTGGTCACCACCGGCTGCGGCCAGGGCAGCGTGTTCGGCAACCTCATGGACGAGATCGACAGCATCCGCCTGCCCGACGAGGCCGGGCTGACGCAGTCGCAGCTCTACGCCATCGTCAACGCGATCCGGCTCAAGGAGAGCACCTACAAGTCGGCCGGCTCGGTGCACGCCTGCGCGCTGTTTCATGGGCAGGAGCTGCAGCTGTTCGTGGAAGACGTGGGCCGCCACAACGCGGTGGACACGATCGCGGGCTGGATGGCTCTGCAATCGGACGCGCCTACGGGCGAGAAGATTTTCTATACCACTGGCCGCCTCACCAGCGAGATGGTGATCAAGTCGGCCCAGATGGGCGTGGCGGTGGTGGTCTCGCGCAGCGGCATCACGCAGATGGGGCTGGACGTGGCCTTGCGCGTGGGCCTGTGCGCCATCGGCCGCGCCACCAACCAGCGCTTCCTGTGTTACGCCAACCCCCAGCGCCTGGTGCTGGACGCGGTGCCGCCGGCCGCGCCCGTGGCCCGTGAGCGCGCCGCCCCCGCGTCCTGAAGCGGCGGCGCCCGCGCGTTCGGGCATAAACTCGGATCACCCCCCTCCGAGAGACCCCTCCCATGAGCCGAGACGTCCACGTCATTGACCACCCCCTGGTGCAGCACAAGCTCACCCTCATGCGCCGCAAGGACACCAGCACCAAGAGCTTCCGCGAACTCGTGCACGAGCTCAGCGCCCTGCTGGCCTACGAGATCACGCGCGACATGCCGATGCAGGAGATCGAGATCGAGACCCCGCTGGAGAAGATGACCTCGCGCGTCATCGACGGCAAGAAGGTGGTTCTGGCCTCCATCCTGCGCGCGGGCAACGGTTTCCTGGACGGCATGCTGCAGGTGATCCCGGGCGCGCGCGTCGGCCACATCGGCCTGTACCGCGACCCCGCCACCCTCAAGGCGGTGGAGTACTACTTCAAGATGCCGCACGACATGCACGAACGCGACGTGATCGTGCTCGACCCCATGCTCGCCACCGGCAACTCCGCCGTGAGCGCGGTGGACCGGCTCAAGAAGACGAACCCGCGCTCGATCCGCTTCGTCTGTCTGGTGACCTGCCCCGAAGGCCTCAAGACCTTCCACGACGCCCACCCCGACGTGCCGGTCTACACCCCCGCCGTGGACCGCGGGCTGAACGAACACGGTTACATCGTCCCGGGTCTGGGCGACGCGGGCGACCGAATCTTTGGGACGAAGTGAACCAGTCGGGCCGCGCGCGCTCGAACCCCGCACCATGACACCGCCCACCCCCTCCTTGCCCATCCGCTTCTGGACCCTGGGCTGGTCCTCCCTGGTCCGCGACTGGCGCGCCGGCGAACTGCGCCTGCTGATGCTCGCCGTCACCCTCGCGGTGGCCGCGCTCACGGCGGTGGGTTTCTTCGCCGACCGCTTGCAGGGCGGCCTCACGCGTGACGCCAGCGCGCTGCTCGGCGGCGACGCGGTGATCAGCAGCGACCACGTGCCGCCGCCCTCGTTCGAGGCCCGGGCGCGCGAACTGGGCCTGAGCACCACGCAGACGCTGGGCTTTCCCACCATGGGCCGCGCGCGCGAAGAAGAAGGCGGTGCCGCGCGCCTGGTGGCGCTCAAGGCCGTGGGTGAGGGCTACCCGCTGCGCGGCAGCCTGCGCGTGGCCGAGGCCCAGGGCGGGCCCGACAGCGCCACCCGCGAGATTCCCGCCCCCGGCACCGTGTGGGTGGACGAAGCCCTGCTGGTCGCGCTCGACCTGAAGATGGGCCACACGCTGCTGCTGGGCGACTCGGCGCTCACCATCGCGCGCCTCATCACGGTCGAACCCGATCGGGGCGCCGGCTTCATGAGCTTCGCGCCGCGCGTCATGCTCAACGCGGCCGACCTGCCCGCCACCGGCCTGGTGCAGCCCGCCAGCCGCCTGACCTACCGCCTGGCCGTGATCGGCAACGAGGCTCGCGTGGCCGATTTCAGCCACTGGGCCACGAAGGCCATGGAGCAGCCCGACGTGCGCGGCATGCGGCTGGAGTCGCTCGAAGGCGGCCGGCCCGAGATGCAGCAGACGCTGGGGCGCGCCGAAAAATTCCTCAACCTCGTGGCCCTGCTGGCCGCGCTGCTGTGCGCCGTGGCCGTGGCGATCGCCGCGCGCGGCTTCGCCCAGCGCCACCTGGACGACTGCGCCATGCTGCGCGTGCTCGGCCTGTCGCAGGGCACCATGGCGCGCGCCTACACGCTCGAATTCGCGCTCATCGGCCTGTTCGCCAGCGCCCTGGGCGTGGCCATCGGCTACGCGGTGCACCACGCCTTCGTGCTGCTGCTGGCCGGGCTGGTCGAAGCCAGCCTGCCCGCGCCCAGCATCGCGCCGGTGCTGCTCGGCCTGGGCATGGGCCTCACGCTCATGATGGCCTTTGGCCTGCCGCCAGTGCTGCAGCTGGCCCAGGTGCCGCCGCTGCGCGTGATCCGCCGCGACGTGGGCCAGCTCAAGCCCGCCACCCTGGCCGTGCTGGGCCTGGGCGTGGCCGGTTTTGCCGCGCTGCTGCTCGCGGCCAGCCGCGACCTGCTGCTCGGCGCCATCGCCGTGGGCGGCTTCGCGGGCGCGGTGCTGCTGTTCGCCGCCGCCAGCTACGCGGCGGTGCGCGTGCTGCGCGCCAGCGTGAACGAAGCCACCGCGCCGCGCGCGCTCGTCATGGCCACGCGCCAGCTCTCGGCGCGCCCGGCCTATGCCGTGGTGCAGATCAGCGCGCTCGCCGTCGGCCTGCTGGCCCTGGTGCTGCTGGTGCTGCTGCGCACCGACCTCATCTCCAGCTGGCGCAACGCCACGCCGCCCGACGCGCCCAACCGCTTCGTCATCAACGTGCAGCCCGACCAGGGCGAGGCGTTCCAGCAGGCGCTGCGGCAGGCCGGGGTGCAGCGCTACGACTGGTACCCCATGATCCGGGGCCGGCTGGTCACCATCAACGGCAAGGCCGTGGTGCCCGAAGACTTCACCGAAGACCGCGCGCAGCGCCTGGTGGACCGCGAGTTCAACCTCTCCAACTCCGCCACCGTGCCTGAGCACAACCCCGTGATCGCCGGCCGCTGGACCGACAACGAGCCCGATGCGCTGAGCGTGGAAGAAGGCCTGGCCGAAGAACTCGGCCTCAAGCTCGGCGACCGCCTGGGCTTCGACATCGCGGGTCAGGTGACCGAAGGCCGCATCACCAGCCTGCGCAAGGTGGACTGGGGCTCGATGCGGGTGAACTTCTTCGTGGTGTTCCCGGTGGCCCAGGTGCCCGACGTGCCGCTGAGCTACATCAGCGCGTTCCGCGCGCCCGAGCCCACGAACGGTTTCGACAACGGGCTGGTGCGCCAGTTTCCCAACATCACCAACGTCGACATGAGCCAGACCATCGCCCAGGTGCAGCGCGTGCTGGGCCAGGTCATCAGCGCGGTGGAATTCCTGTTCGCCTTCACGCTCGCGGCCGGTCTGGTGGTGCTGCTCTCGGCCGTCACGGCCACACGCGGCGAGCGCGAGCGCGAGTTCGCCATCCTGCGCGCCGTGGGCGCGGGCTCGAAGCTGCTGCGCCAGGTGCAGCGCATCGAGCTGCTCGGCGTGGGCCTGCTGGCGGGCTTCCTGGCCTCGGCCGTGGCGGTCGCGGTGGGCTGGGCGCTGGCGCGCTTCGTGTTCCAGTTCTCGTGGACGGCTTCGCCCTGGGTGCCGCTGGGCGGCGCCGTCGCGGGCGCCTTGCTGGCGCTGCTGGCGGGCTGGTGGGGGCTGCGCAGCGTGCTGCGCACGCCGGTGGTGGAAACCTTGCGCAAGGCAGCAGTCTGAACAACGGCATGAGCGATCTGATTCAACCCCAGGAACCCACGCAGCACGCCACGCCCTTCGACTGGATCGGCGGCGAGGGCCAGGTGCGCGCACTCGTCGACCGCTTCTACGACCTCATGGACATCGAGCCGCGCTACCGCGAACTGCGCGCCGCGCACGGCAACTCGCTGGACAGCGCGCGCCAGAAACTGTTCTGGTTCCTCTGCGGCTGGCTCGGCGGCCCGCAGCACTACACCGAGCAGTTCGGCCACCCGCGGCTGCGCATGCGGCACATGCCGTTCGCCATCGGCATCATCGAGCGCGACCAGTGGCTGGCCTGCATGGACCAGGCCATGGGCGAGACCGGCGTGGACGCGCCGCTGCGCGAGCGGCTCAAGACCAGCTTCTTCCAGACCGCGGACTGGATGCGCAACTCGCCGGGCTAGCGTCTCAACCCGCGGCGGCCAGCTGCGGGATGTCCTCGTGCAGGCACAGGTAGTTGCCTTCGGTGTCCTTGAACCACGCGGCCTTCTCGGCGCCGAGCACGCACACGTGGTCCACGGTCTTGAAGTCCGGGAAGTCGTAGTCCTCGAACACCACGCCGGCCTGCTTCAGCTTCGCGATGGTGGCCGCGATGTCCGCCACCTGGAAGCTGATCGCCGTGTGCTCGGCCTTGGTGCCTTCGGGCTTGGGGAACAGCGCCAGGGTGCTGCCGCCCACCCGGTACACGAATTTGCCATCCGGTCGGGAGCCGCCGGGCACCAGCCCGAGCCCTCCTTCGTAGAACTTGCGGGCCCGTGCCATGTCGACGACGGGGAGCATGGTGGTCACTGCAGCGTTGGCCAGCATATGCGGTCCTTTCCAACAGCGGGCATGCAGTATGGACCTGCGTCAGCCCGAGCGCAACAGCACCACCAGCGCGCCGGCGCCGCCCTCGGCCGGGCGCGCCTGCACGAAGGCGATCACCTCCTTCTTCTGCACCAGCCAGCGCAGCACGCGGTTCTTCAGCACCGGGGTGCGCCCGGGCGAGCCCAGGCCCTTGCCGTGCACCACGCGCACGCAGCGCAGGCCGGCCAGGTGGGCCTCGCGGATGAAACGGCCCAGGGCCTCGCGGGCTTCGTCGGTGCGCAGGCCATGCAGGTCGATCTGGCGCTGGATGCTCCAGCGGCCCTCGCGCAGCTTGCGCACGATCTCCGGCCCCAGGCCCGGGCGGCGGTAGCTCAGCAACTCGTCGGTGTGCAGCAGGGTCTCGACATCGAACTCATCCGACAGCGCCTCGCGCATCACCGAGGCTTCGTCGCGCTGGCGCTGCAGGGGCAAGGGGTCCACCGGCACTGGGCGCGGCTCGATGTGGCCCCGGTGGGGCAGGCGTTGCACCGGGCCCACCGCCAGCTCGAACAGCCGGTGCTCGCGCTCGCGGCGGGCCGCGGCCAGGCGTTCGGCCTCGCGCTCGGCGGTTTCTCGCGCGCGGCCCTCGGCCAGCGCGTTGCGGATGGCCTTGAGTTCGCCGAGGGTGGTCGCCTTCATGTCCGCCATTGGGGCGCCAGGGCCGTCGCCTTACAAGACATTTCTATATCCATCGGCTGCATGAATGCTTCATTAAAAGTAGTAATAAGTATTTATTAAAAATATATATACGCAAAATATGATTTATAAAGTAGTACTTTATAAGACCAAAAAGGAGGTTCTACTTGACATCAGGTTCCCAGTATCTCCGCTATGGCGGGGCTGCGTACGACAAAACTTCAGACGCCTTGATGGCGCGATTCGTCGACAGCTGGTACGCGCGAGCGACAGTGCGACGGCCATGGGTTTGGGAGCCGGCCCTCGATCCCGAAGCGCCTGACTTCGTGACGGCGCTGCTGCCCTTCCGGGATGACCCTGCCTTTCATCAATGTCCGCAGCACCTTCAGTCCGCGTGCCTGTCGGCGGCTTGGCTGGTCTACAGCCACAAGACGATCTCGATCGAGACGCAGATCATCATTCCTGCCTGTCTCGACCTAATGCAACTGAGCACGTCTCACCGACTGTCGGATCGCGAGTTGAGCGCGGTCGCAGAAACCATCACCGATGAAGGCTTTCACACGCTCGTGGCGGCCGAGTTGTGCCGGATGACCTCGTCCTTCCGAGGCATCGACGTGCGCATGCCCGCGTTCGATCTCACCTTGCGGCTGGACGAGCAGCAGCGCGAGATCGCGGACACCCGCCGCTTCGCTCTCGTGCGCTTGGCCTACGCGACCGTATCGGAGATCTTCATCAGCGACTACCTATCGCTTTTGAGCGAGGCTGACGATATCCAGCCCCTGTTCCGCACCGCCGTAGCGCTGCACAAGGCCGATGAGGTTTGTCACAAGCGCCTATTCCCGATGCTGGTGCGGCCGGTCGTGCAGGACTGCAGCGCCGATGAGAGGGCGTTGTTCGTGCGTTCGCTCTACGAGGCCCAATCCGCCTTCGCCAGCCGGGAAACGCGCCTATGGGCAGATGTGTTGGATCAGCTCTACCGAGGCCTTCCCGATAGTGACGGCCTGCGCCCGCCGCAATGTACCGAACAGTACGGTAGTGGCGACTTCGAGGGCGTGGCGGACCTAGTGTCCGAGCTGGGGCTGACGAGGCCCAATCTTCTCGAGGTGCGCGCTTCATCGATTGCCTGAGCCCCCGCTGATCAGGCGGGCACTTTACGCACCGCCACTTTCCGTTTGCGTTAACCCCCAATTGTGTTCGAGGAGAACCGAGGCATGTGTTCCATTTTTGGCATTTTCAATCCCGCAGTTTCCGAGCGGGAGGCGCGGCGGATCGCGGTAGATCAGTCCAATCTCATGATCCACCGCGGGCCCGACTCGCACGGCGTCTTCTCATGTCCGGGCGGCGTCCTAGTACACAACCGCATCTCGATCGTCGATGTGTTTACCGGTGGCCAACCTCTCTACAGCCAGGACCGATCGGTCGCACTCGTGGCCAACGGCGAGATCTACAACCACCACGAGATCCGTCAGACGTTCGCGCAGTACCCTTTCGCAACAGCGTCGGACTGCGAGGCCATCCTAGCTGCGTACATGGAAGAAGGCGTGGCCTGCCTGCAGCGCCTGCGGGGCATGTTCGCTTTCGCCATCCTGGACCAACGCACCGGGACCTACTTGATCGGCCGGGATCACATGGGCATCCTCTCCCTCTACTACGGCCATGACGCCAGTGGCGCCCTGTACGTGGCCTCAGAGATGAAAGCCTTGGTGGGCGTGTGCGAGCGCATCGAGATCCTTCCACCCGGGCACTACCTGAATAGTGCATCGCCGGCGCCTGTCCGATACTACGAACGGGATTGGCAGAACTTCGAGGGCGTGAGCGGCTGGTCGAGCGAAGTCGCGGCCTTGCGCGAGGCGCTGGAGGAGTCGGTCGAGTCGCACATGATGTCAGATGTGTCGTTCGGCTTGTTGCTGTCGGGCGGACTCGATTCGTCGCTGGTGTCCAGCATCGCGGTCCGCAAGTACGTTCAAGCCGGTGGCCGGGCGTCGGACCTGTGCTCCTTCTCCATTGGCCTGGAGGGATCGCCCGACCTTGCCGCCGCGCGTGAGATGGCCGCCTTTCTCGGCACCCGCCACTTCGAGCACGTCTACACGATCGAAGAAGGTTTCGACGCCATTCGGAAGACCATCTGGCACATCGAGTCGTACGACGTGACGACGGTCAGGGCGTCGACGCCGATGCAGATGCTGGCGAGGAAGATTCGCGGCAATGGCGTGAAGGTCGTGCTCACCGGTGACGGATCCGACGAGGCCTTCGGAGGCTATCTGTACTTCCACAAGGCACCGGGTCCTCGCGAGCTTCATGAGGAGTGCCTTCGGAAACTGTCGATGATGCATCTCTATGACTGCCTGAGGGTCAACAAGACCCTGCTGTCCTGGGGCGTGGAACCCCGGGTGCCCTTCCTGGACCGGCGGTTCCTTGACGTGGCGATGCGTATCGACCCCCACTTCAAGATGTGCGGTGACGGTAGGATGGAAAAGCACATCCTGCGCGAGACCTTTGCCGACTACTTGCCGCCCAGCATCGCATGGCGTCAGAAGGAGCAGTCGTCCGATGGTGTCGGTTATGGGTGGATCGATGGCTTGAAGGCCATGGCCGCGCAGGCAGTGACGGATCGCGCGCTGCAAGCGGCGGGGCACCGCTTCCCCCACAACACCCCAGGGTCCAAGGAGGCCTACCTGTACCGCTCCA
This sequence comes from Hydrogenophaga sp. FW305-3-2-15-A-LB1, assembly GCF_058787875.1. Classification (NCBI taxonomy): domain Bacteria; kingdom Pseudomonadati; phylum Pseudomonadota; class Betaproteobacteria; order Burkholderiales; family Comamonadaceae; genus Hydrogenophaga; species Hydrogenophaga sp. FW305-3-2-15-A-LB1. The sequence continues at coordinate 43,523 of NZ_JBYTAE010000036.1, forward strand.
TCTTCGAGGAGCTCTTCCCGCATCGATCGGCGGTGTTTTGCGCACCTGGCGGCAAGTCGGCGGGCAACGCTACCGAGGCAGCTAGTGCCTGGCTGAGAGGGCAATTGATCGACGATCCTTCCGGTCGCGCGGTGATTGGCATCCACGCGAGCGCCATGGTGGCCCACTGAGGCTTCGAGGAAAACGCCATGCAAAACCCAAACGAACAGCAGAACATCGGCCTGGGTATCCATGCCGGTGTCGGTGCCTCTCTCATATGGGGCACATACCCCTTGTGGTACCGGCCGCTCTCCCATATTCATACTTATGAGTTGCTGGCCAACCGGATCCTGTGGTCCATCGTGTTTCTGATGCCCCTGCTGTTCTTCGTCTATCGCAAGGGTGTGCAGTTTCGGCAACTCGTTAGAGACGTCACCAAGCTGCCTATCGTGGCCATCTGCGCCGCCATCCTGGCCGTCTGGTGGTTTCTTTATATGTACTGCGTAACTAACAACCGCGTGCTGGAGGCGGGTCTCGGGTACTATCTCGGGCCCATCTTCACCGTGGTGATGGGCATGGTGTTCCTGAGGGAGCGCATCGACCGCTGGTCGGCGGCATCGGTGTTGGTTTCTTTTGCGGGCATTGGGTACTACGCCATCGCCACCCAAGGCAGCTTTCCGTTCTTAGCCATCGGCCTCGGCCTGTGCTACGCGGGCTATACGGTCTACAAGCGTGCCAACGTCAACTTTGATGCGCAGGTTTCGGTCGCCCTCGAGTTGCTTGCCTTACTGCCGGCGGCGATGCTCATATTCGCGCACTACGCACAACAGGGCTCCTTGCAGTCCTTCCGGACCACCAGCCTGACCGACAACGTCCTGCTGTTCATGCTCGGAGTGATCAACGTGTTGCCCATGTGGTGGTACACGGTGGCCACGCGAAACTTGCCCACCGTGCCTATGAGCTTTCTCCAGTACATCTCACCTACCTGCAATTTCCTGCTGGCCGTGTTCTGGTTCGCCGAGCCTTTCTCGCGGCACTCCCTCATCATGTTCCTGCTGGTGTGGGTGGGTGTGGGCATCTACACCGTAAGGACGATCCACCGCATGCGCAGCGCCCGCGCATCACTGCCGCCAGGAATGCGGCCCGTGCGATGAGTCAGTCTGGTTCGTGGCTCCGATGAATCTGCCCAACGGCCTGGGCGATGGGGGCGGGGCACGTGGGGCGTATGTCTCGCTGGTCCGTCTGTTAACTGCTGCCTCGCCCATGGCGTCGATCATCCATGCCTCAGGGGACATGCTTGGCGCCGCTCTGGTGGCGCCCGTGCTCGAATGGCGGGACGGTCACCTGATGCTAGGCTTCTCCGAGGGCGATGCGCCCGAGCGGGTGTCGCAGGCGCTGATCGTGTGGACGGTGAGCGCCCGAGTACCACCCGGCCTGTGGCCGTCTCCCGCGCCGCTGGCGGCCTTGGCGGGCTATCTGCACGTGTCCCTGCGTTGTTCCTTGCTGGAGCCGGTCGCTCCGCAGCGCTTTCGGGCTCGGCAGGCGCTGGTGCAGGGCAACCTGGGCGACCTTGGCACGGCCGACCTCGGCCGGGTCGTGCGGGGGCTGTGGCTAGGTGGGGACGATGCTCAGCGCGCTGCCGCGGGCGTCTTCAGCGCCTGGACGCGCTACGCGGCCAGCGCCCAGTAGGGCTCGACCTGCGGGCGTCAATCGGCATGCTGATGGCTGTTCATCCGTCTTCTGTCCTGAGTTGCGATGGTGTGGTAGCTACAGCTTCTCAGCTCGGGGACGGATGAACAGTTCTTTGAGACTTCACTACTAGTGCCGGCACCAGACGGCGGCGACATCGCCACGGATTCAACCACCAGCCGCGTAAGAGCCGCAGTCGGCCATGACAACTTCCTGAGACACGGCCTTACATCATGCCTTCCTGGGCCATGGAAACGGCCTTGTCTCGCGTGACCACGAAATGGTCCAGCACGCGCACATCCACCAGGGCCAGGGCAGTGAGCACGGTGCGGGTCAGTTCGATGTCGGCCAGCGAGGGCTCGGCGTTGCCGCTGGGGTGGTTGTGCGCCAGCACCACGGCCGAGGCGTGGTGGTGCAGGGCGCGCACCACGATCTCGCGCGGGTACACGGTCGCCTGGGAGAGCGTGCCCCGGAACATGTCTTCCATCGCGATCAGGCGGTTCTGGCTGTCCAGGAACATCACGGCGAACACCTCATGGGGCCGTGCGCCCAGCTGCAGCTGAAGGTATTCCCGCGCGGCTTTGGGGCTCTCGAAGACGGGTCGTTTCTCCAGCTTCTCGGTCAGCGCGCGGCGCGCGATCTCCAGCACCGCGACCACTTCCGCGCGTTTGGCGGGTCCCAACCCCTTGATCTGCTTGAGGGAGTCGGCACCGGCGTCCAGCAGGCCTCTGATGCCGCCAAAACGGCTCAGCAGTTCATGGGCCAGCTGCAGCACGTCCTTGCCGGTGATGCCGGTGCGCAGCAGCAGGGCGAGCAACTCGACATCGCTCAGCGCGGTGGGGCCTCGGGCGAGCAGTTTTTCGCGGGGGCGTGATTCGCGCGGCCAGTGCTTGACGCCATTGATCGACAGGCCATTCATGGGCGGTCCTTCCTGATTGGGTGGGGTTTTTACAATAGGGGCTGTGTCGGCCCCCAGCCGCCTTTTTCGCATACTTTTTACTGACATACTCCCCCACCTATGCCCCAAGTCCAAGAAGGTTCCTTCCTGACCCTGCACTACCGCATGTCCGGGCCGCAGGGACAGGTGATCATTGACACCTTCGAAGGCAAGCCCGCCACGCTCAGCCTGGGGGCTGGCGAACTCTCGCCCGCGATCGAGCAGCGCCTGATCGGGCTGGAGGAGGGCACGCGCACGGTGATCGAACTCGCCGCGGGCGAGGCCTTCGGCGATCGCCAGCCGGACATGGTGCAGTGGGTGGCGCGCAAGCTGCTCAACGAGCTGGGCGACCCGCACGAGCAGTACGCCGCGGGCGACGTGGTGCAGTTCCCCACGCCCGACGGCCTGGGCAGCTACGCGGGCGCGGCCGTCCAGGTGCGCGAGGACGGCGCGGTGCTGTTCGACTTCAACCACCCGCTGGCGGGCCAGCCGGTGCGCTTCGAAGTGCAACTGATCGGGGTGCTGTGATGGGCGATTCACCCGAAATCATCATGGCCGAACCCCGGGGCTTCTGCGCCGGGGTGGACCGCGCGATCGAGATCGTCGAGCGCGCGCTGGCCAAGTTCGGCCGGCCGATCTACGTGCGCCACGAGATCGTGCACAACACCTACGTGGTCAACGACCTCAAGTCCAAGGGCGCGATCTTCATCGAGGAACTCTCCGATGTGCCGCCCGGTGCCACGCTGGTGTTCTCGGCGCACGGCGTGAGCAAGGCGATCCAGGAGGAAGCCCGGCAGCGCGGCTTCCAGATCTTCGACGCCACCTGCCCCCTGGTGACCAAGGTGCACGTGGAGGTGGCCAAGCTGCACCGCGAGGGCTACGAGTTCATCATGATCGGCCACAAGGGCCACCCCGAGGTGGAAGGCACCATGGGCCAGCTCGACAGCGGCATCCACCTCGTGGAAGACGTGGCCGACGTGGCCCGCGCCGCACCCGCGCAGACCGAGAAGCTCGCCGTGGTCACGCAGACCACGCTGTCGGTGGACGACGCGGCGGAGATCCTCGACGCCGTGAAGGCGCGCTTTCCCAGCGTGCGCGAACCCAAGCAGCAGGACATCTGCTACGCCACGCAGAACCGGCAGGACGCGGTCAAGCTGCTGAGCCCGCAGGTGGACATCGTGATCGTGGTGGGCAGCCCCACCAGCTCCAACAGCAACCGCCTGCGCGAGCTGGCGGTGAAGCTGGGCACGCCCAGCTACATGGTGGACAGCGCCGACGAGATCCAGGCCGAGTGGTTCGAAGGCAAAAGCCGCGTGGGCCTGACGGCGGGGGCCTCGGCGCCCGAGATCCTGGTGCGCCAGGTGATCGAGCGCATCAAGGCGCTGGGCGCGATCTCGGTTCGCACGATGGACGGCTTGACCGAGACCATCAAGTTCCCGCTGCCCAAGGGCCTGAAGATCGACGGCGAAGACACCAAGCCGCTGGAACACCTGCGCTGAGGCGCGCCCGCCGCGCCCGACCGGGGCGCAAAACTACAATCGCCGCATGCTAGACATCGTTCAACTGAGAAAAGACCTCGACGGGGTCGTGGCGCGCCTGCAGACCCGCAAGCAGCCCCAGCCCTACCTGGATGTGCCCGCCTACCAGGCGCTGGAGTCCGAGCGCAAGGCGCTGCAGACGCGCACCGAGGACTTGCAGAGCCAGCGCAACACGCTGTCCAAGCAGATCGGCATACTCAAGGGCAAGGGCCAGCACGCCGAGGCCGACGCGGCCATGGCCCAGGTGGCGGCGTTCAAGGCCGAGCTGGAAGCCTCGGCCGCGCGGCTGGAGGTGATCCAGGCCGAGCTGCAGAACCTGCTGCTGGCCGTGCCCAACCTGCCGCACGAGAGCGTGCCGGTGGGCGAGGACGAAAACGGCAACGTGGAGCTGCGCCGCTGGGGCACGCCGCGCGCGTTCGACTTCAAGCTGCGCGACCACGTCGACATCGGCGAAAAACTCGGGCTGGACTTCGAGACCGGCACCAAGCTCGCGGGCTCGCGCTTCACCTTCATGCGCGGCCCCATCGCCCGCCTGCACCGCGCGCTCGCGCAGTTCATGCTGGACGTGCAGACGCAGGAGCACGGCTACACCGAGTGCTACACGCCCTACATCGTCAACGCCGAGACCCTGCTGGGCACCGGGCAGCTGCCCAAGTTCGAGGGCGACATGTTCGCCGTGAAGAAGGGTGGCCAGGAAGGCGAGGAAGTGCCGGACACGCAGGCGCTCTACCTCATCTCCACCAGTGAAATCACGCTGACCAACACCGTGCGCGACACGGTGCTGGCCGAAGCCGAGCTGCCGATCCGCCTGACCGCGCACACGCCGTGCTTCCGCTCCGAAGCCGGCAGCGCCGGGCGCGACACGCGCGGCATGATCCGCCAGCACCAGTTCGACAAGGTCGAGATGGTGCAGATCGTGCACCCCGAGAAGAGCTACGAGGCGCTGGACGCGATGACCGGCCACGCCGAGGCCGTGCTGCAGAAGCTGGGCCTGCCCTACCGCGTGATCGTGCTGTGCACCGGCGACATGGGCTTCGGCTCGACCCGCACGCACGACCTGGAGGTGTGGGTGCCCGCGCAGGGCACTTACCGCGAGATCAGCTCGGTCTCCAATTGCGAAGCCTTCCAGGCGCGGCGCCTGCAGGCGCGCTTCAAGAACGCGCAGGGCAAGAACGAACTCGTGCACACGCTCAACGGCTCGGGCCTGGCGGTGGGCCGCACGCTGGTGGCGGTGCTGGAAAACTTCCAGAACGCCGACGGCAGCGTGACCGTGCCCGAGGTGCTGCGGCCTTACCTGGGCGGTCTGGAGCGGCTCACGCCGCAGTGACCAGACACCCGGTGGGCGCTGCCGCTCCCCGGATGTCGAAAGCGCCCTGGCCCGTTCGTCGTGAGGGTGGGGCGCCCATGTTGGCGGCGGCCCCTTTGCACCAGAAAGGAAACGCCATGGCCAAGCTCGTGTTCGGCATGAACCAGTCCCTCGACGGCTACGTCGACCACACGGGTTTCGCGCCCGGCCCCGTGCTCTTTCGCCATTTCATCGAGCAGGCCCAGGGGCAGACGGGGAGCGTCTATGGTCGCGTGATGTACGAGATCATGCGCTACTGGGACGACGAGCATCCGGAATGGAACGCCGAGGAACGCGCCTTCGCGGCGGCGTGGCGCCGGCAGCCGAAGTGGGTGGTCTCGCGCACGCTGAAGTCGGTCGGCCCCAATGCGACACTGGTGGGGGATGACCTCGAGGGCGCGATCCGCGCGCTGAAGGCGGGGCACGACGGCGAGATCGAAGTGGCCGGCCCGAACCTGGCCAAGCGCCTCACCGAGCTGGGCCTGATCGACGAGTACCGGATCTACCTGCACCCCGTGGTGCTGGGCCAGGGCCAGCCCTATTTCGCCGGACCCCGGCCGCCGCTGCGGCTGGTGAGCCACGAGCCGATGGGCGAGGACGTGCTTCGGTTGACCTACGTGCCGGCCTGAGTTCGTGAGGGTGGTCGGCGTCAGCGCGGCTGGCGCATGAGGTGCCGCGCCACCGCGTCGAAGGCCGGCAGCGTGGTCGGGTCATTGGCGGCATTGCTCGCCACCGGGTGCGAGGCGTAGCGCACGATCACCACGCCGGCCTGCGGGTTCACGTAGATGCGCTGGCCGTGCACGCCGCGCGCCATGAAGGCGCTGTCGGGCTGGTGGGTGACCCACCACATGTTGCGGTAGCTCCAGCCGGGCAGCAGGCTGTAGCCGGCCTGGGCGAAGGCCTCGCGGCTGCCGCCGCGCCGGATGTCGTCCACCACGGCCTTGGGGATGATCTGCTGGCCGTTGAAGCGGCCGTTCTGGCGCAGCATCTCGCCAAACCGCGCGAGGTCGCGCAGGCCGGTGTTGAGGCCGCCGCCGGCGAAGGGGGTGCCGGTGGCGTCCACCGTCAGGTAGGCGTCCTGCTCCGCGCCCAGCCGGCTCCAGATGCGCTCGGACAGCAGTTCGGCCACGTTGCGCCCGGTGACGCGCGCGATGACCCAGCCCAGGGCATCGGAGTTGACGGTCTTGTAGCCGAAGGCCGCGCCGTGCCGGCCTTCGGGCAGCACGGTCTGCAAGTACTCGTAATAGCTGCGCGGGCCGGTGTAGTCCTTCGGCTTGGGCAGCGGGTTGCCGGCTTGCGAGAAGGCCCAGACTTCCGCGTTGGGGTCGGCATAGTCTTCGCTGTACTTGAGGCCCGTGGTCATGTCGAGCACCTGCCGCACGGTGGCGTTGCCGAAGGCCGAGCGCGCCAGCTCGGGCACGTAGTCCGCGACCCGCTTGTCCGCGTCCAGCCGGCCTTCGGCCACCAGCATCGCGCCCAGCGTGCCGGTGACGGATTTGGTCACCGACATGGCGCCGTGCTGCCCCTGCGCGTTCAGCACGCCGAAGTAGCGCTCGTAGACGACGCGGCCCTGGTGCAGCACCAGGATGCCGTCGGTGTAGTTGGCGGCCAGCGATTCGGCCCAGCTCATCGTGGCCGCGCCGCCCAGGGGGGTGAAGCGCACGGCGTCGATGTCCTGTCGCAGCGCGCGCGGCAGCGGCGTGGGCGCGCCCACACCGCGGGAGACGTTTACCGTGGGCATGAGCTGGCGGAAGTTCGACACGCTCCAGCGCATCGCGGGAAACTGGAAGTAGCTCCCGTCGTCGAAGCGCAGTTGCCGCTCCGGTGGGGGCGGGGAGCCCACCATCCAGCCCAGCCTGGCGGGGTCGCTGGCCGCGGCGTCCAGTGGCGCGGTCTGGGCGGCGGCGGTGTGGGCCACGCCCAGCGCGAGCGCGAACAGAAGGAGGGAGGATGTCATGGCGGTCCTTTGCGAACAAGGGGCCATGAAGGTTAACTCCCCAGCTGGGCGCGGGTTAGCAGGTCTTTCAGGTCGGACAGCTTGACCGGCTTCTGAAGGCGCGCGTCAAAGCCGTCGAAGTCGGCGCGGCCGGCTTTTTCGTCTTCGCTGCCGTAACCCGTGACGGCGGCGGCGAAGAGGGTGTCGCCACCGGGCAGGTCGCGCAGTTCCTGCAGGACCTGCGCGCCGTTCTTGTCCGGCATGCCAATGTCGAGGAAGGCCACGCGCGGGCCGTCCTGGCGGGCGGCTTCGAGCGCGGCCTTGCCATCGTAGGCGGTGCGCACGCGAAAACCCAGCATGCGCAGGAGGTCGGCGAGGCTGTCGGCGGCGTCCCGGTTGTCGTCCACGACCAGGAGCCAGGGGGTTTCCGGCTGGCTCGCTGTCGCGTCCACGAAGGCGCCGGGCAGTTCGAAGTGAAAGACGCTGCCTTGGCCCAGGCCGGGGCTGGTGGCGGCGATCGTGCCGCCATGCATCTCCACGATCGAGCGCGCCAGCGCCAGCCCGATGCCCAGGCCGGACTGCCGCGACGCGGCAATGCCATCGCCCTGGGAGAACAGCGCGAAGATGTCGTGGATGGCCGTGGCCGAGATGCCCTCGCCGTTGTCGGCCACCTCCACCCGCAGGCGGGTGCCGTTCACGCGGGCGCTCAGCTTGATGGTGCCGCCGATGGGCGTGAACTTGGAGGCGTTGCCCAGCAGGTTCTGCAGCACCTGGGCGAGTCGGATTTCATCGGCGTTCACCCAGAGGTTGGCGGCCGGGATGTCGACGTCGAAGGCCTGGGCCCGGGCGTCCATCGCGGGCCGCGCCACCTCGATGGCCCGGGTCGCGATCTGGTTGAAGGACACGCGCTCGGGCTTGACGCGGATCTTGCCGCTGGTCAGGCGCCCGGCGTCCAGCAGGTCGTCGATCAGCCGCGTGAGGTGGGTCAACTGCCGGTCGATCATGTCGCGGCTGGTGCGCAGCGTGGGGCTGGGCGAGCCCTCCAGCTGCAGGATCGACACCGCGTTGCGGATGGGCGCGAGCGGGTTGCGCAGCTCGTGGGCCAGCATGGCGAGGAACTCGTTCATGCGCTTCAGAGAATGCTCCAACTCGCGCAGCTTGCTGCGCTCGCTCATGTCGCGCGTGACCTTGGCGAAGCCGAGCAGGGAACCGTCCGCGCTGTGGATGGGCGTGACGATGATGTTGGCCCAGAAGGTCGAACCGTCCTTGCGCACGCGCCAGCCTTCGTCTTCGGTCCGGCCGTGGGCCAGGGCTTCCTTGAGTTCCCGGACAGGCAGGCCCGCCTGAACGTCCTCCTGCCGGAAGAACATGCCGTAGTGCTTGCCGATCACCTCGCTGGCCGCGTAGCCCTTGATGTCCTCGGCCCCGCCGTTCCAGCTCTGGATGATGCCGTCGGGGTCGAGCATGTAGATGGCGTAGTCGCGCACACCCTCGATCAGCAGGCGGAAGCGCTCCTCGCTTTGCCGAAGGGCTTCTTCGTGGGCGCGCCGTTCGGTGAGGTCGCGCGTGACCTTGCCGAAGCCGGTGAGCGTGCCGTGGGCATCGCGCATCGCGGTGATGACCACGTTGGCCCAGAACGGCGTGCCGTCCTTGCGGACGCGCCAGCCTTCTTCCTCGTACTTGCCGACCGCCGCGGCCTGCCGCAGCTCGTGGTCGGGCCATTGCCGTGCGCGTGCCGACTCCGGGTAGAACATCGAGAAGTGCCGGCCGATCACCTCGTCGGCGCGGTAGCCCTTGATGCGTTCGGCCCCCGCGTTCCACGACATCACGTGGCCCGCCGGGTCGAGCATGAAGATGCCGTAGTCCTGGACGGCCTCCACCAGCAGCTGGAAGCGGTCGGCGGTGGACGGTTCGCGCGTGTCGGGGTCAGTCACTGAAGTGCGCTCCAGGGGATGGGAGGG
>NZ_JBYTAE010000037.1:0-51925 GCF_058787875.1 Hydrogenophaga sp. FW305-3-2-15-A-LB1
GTGCTGGGGGGTGGGCATCGCGCGCCCGCTGGCCAGCTGCATGCTCGCGTCCAGGCCCTGGAACTGGGACGGCGGGAAGGGCTCGCCGCCGTTCGCGGCATCGGGCGCGCGGCGCCGCGCGGGCGGGGGCCGGGTGGCGCCCACGATCTCGTCGAGCGCGGCCAGCATGGCCACCAGCTTGACGGGCTTGCGCTGCAGCGGCCAGCCGGTGCCGCCGTCGGAGCTGCCCACCAGCATCACCCGGCCGGGCAGCTCGGCGTCGCGCACCAGCACCACGGCCCGCACGTTGTCGGCGTTGACGATCAGGATCTGCGCGTCCATGACCTCGTCCTGCACCAGGTAGCCCGGCGGCCGGCGCGAGGCCAGGCGAAAGAACGATTCGAATGTCGACGACTCGGTCTGGGAGAACCCCACCAGCGCCACGGTGTATGCAGCCACCATCTCCAGCCCCAGATTCGTTATTGGATGTTGCGGGTCAGTATGCCCGCACCGCCCAGGCCGGGGGAAGGGGGAAGCGTTACGCCAGCGCCCGCGAATGCACCTTTCGTCGTACATCCCCGCTGCGGCGCACAATCCGTCACACTGCACCCACCCCCGTCCCAGGAGCCCGCATGAGCAGCATCTACGACTTCGAAGCCCAGTCCATCGACGGCAAGCCCGTGCCTTTGCGGCAGTTCGAGGGCAAGCCTTTGCTGATCGTCAACACCGCGAGCGCCTGCGGGTTCACGCCGCAGTTCGGCGGGCTGGAGAAGCTGCACCAGGCGTATGGCGCGCGCGGCCTGGTGGTGCTGGGTTTTCCGAGCAACCAGTTCGGCGGCCAGGACCCGGGCAGCAACGACGAGATCGCCAGCTTCTGCCAGCTCAACTACGGCGTGAGTTTTCCCATGATGGGCAAGATCGACGTCAACGGCGCGAACGCGCACCCGCTCTACCAGTGGCTCACGGCCGAGGCCCCGGGCCTGCTGGGCAGCAAGGCCATCAAGTGGAACTTCACCAAGTTCCTCGTGGGCAAGGACGGCCGCGTGCTCAAGCGCTACGCGCCGCAGGACGCGCCGGAGAAGCTGGCGAAGGACATCGAGGCCGCGCTCGCGGGCTGAGGCCGAAGAGCGGGCGCAGCCACGCCGAGCGGCGCACCAGGCCATCGGTGAGCACCCAGCAGCCCAGCACCGTGCCCAGCAGCAGCACGGCCGGCTCCGCCACCGGCCCGAGCGCCAGCGGCGCCAGCAGCACGGCCAGCGCCAGGATCAGCGTCTGGTGCAGCACGTACCAGGGGTACACCGATTCGTTGGCCCAACCCAGCCAGGGCCAGGGCCGGTTGAGCCGGTGGTGGGCCCAGCCCAGCACCGCCACCAGGCTGGTCCACAGGTAGGCGTCGGCCGCGAGCCGCGCCGCCAGGCGCCAGGCGGGGGCCCCACCCACCGCCGCGGTGCGCAGGCCCACGTGCAGCGCGAACCAGCCCAGCGCCAGCGCCAGGGCGATCCAGCGCAGGCGGCGCAGCGAGGCCCAGAGCCCCGCGTCCACCCCGATCCAGTACCCGTACACGAACAGCGTGAAGTACACCGCGTGCAGCCAGGCGTCGTGGATCAGGTCGTGGGTGGGTGGAAAGCGCGGCCAGAGGGTGAACGAGTACAGGGCCAGCGGCACCACGGGCAACAGCAGCAGCGCCGGGCCGCGCAGCCGGGTGAACGCTATGCGCAGGCGCTGGCCCGCGGCCGAGTCCAGCACCGGCGTGAGCAGCGCCAGCACCCCCGTGTACACCCACAGGTAGGCGAGGTACCAGAGGTGGTTCCAGGTGACACCGGCCTCCCAGCCGTCGAAGGCGCCGCGCGGCCAGGGGCCGCCGGTGAAGTAACGCGCCAGGAAGGCCAGGAAACCCGGCCCGATGCTGCCGTTGTCGACCACCTGCACATACACCTGGTAAGGCACGACCACGGCCATGCCGAACGCCAGCGGCACCCCCAGGCGCAGGCTGCGCCGCCCGATCAGCCTCAGCGGCGCGTGGCCCTGCCGCAGGAACCCGAAGGCCACGCCGGAGATCAGGAACACCAGGTCCATGCGCCAGAGGTTGAGCGCGCGCATCGGCCACTGCAGCCATTCGGCGACGTGCGGGCTTTTCAGATGCCAATGCCAGTCGGCGACGTAGTACATGGCCACGTGGTACAGGATGACCAGGCCGAAGGCCAGGGCGCGCAGGGCATCGATGTCGTGTCGGCGGTTCATGAAGGGCCCCTCGGTCGGACGGGAAAGGCGCCGATTCTTGGCCCGGCGCGCGCTCCCACGCAGCGCTTTGGGACGACCCGTGGGCCGGCTGTGACGGGTGGCTCACCGCAGGGATGGGCGGGGCGGCCCCTCGGGCCTAGACTGGCGGCCATGGCCTATGCACCCGACTGGTTTGCGCGCTACCCGGCGATCCGCCGCCGGGTCGAAGTGGCGTTCTGGGTGGGGGTGCTGGCGCTGCAGGCGGCCTTCAACACCCTGGTGGCCTGGGTGGACCTGCCGCGGGTCGCCGCGTGGCAGCCGGTGGTGTGGGAGGTCTCCAGCGCCCTGGCCACCGGCCTGCTGATCCCGGCGATCGTGGTGTTCGAGCGCGGCGTGCCGCTGCGCTGGGAGACGCTGCGCACCGCCCTGCCGCTGCATCTGGTGGCCAGCGTGGTGTTCTGCGTCCTGCATGTGGCGGGCATGGTGTTGCTGCGCCAGGCCGCCTACGCGCTCGTGGGCGCGCGCTATGGCTTCGGCGATTGGCCGCTGCAGCTGGCTTACGAGTACCTGAAGGACGTGCGCAGTTACGCCCTGATCGTCGCGGCGCTGATGAGCTACCGCTTTCTGATGCTGCGGCTCACCGGCGAGGCGAAGCTGCTCGATGCCCCGGAGCCGGCCCCTGGCGGCGCCGACGCGGCGCCCTTGCCCGCGCCGCGTCCGGCGCGTTTTCTGGTGCGCAAGCTGCGCCGCGAGTTCCTGGTGGCCGCGTCGGACATCGAGTGGGTGCAGGCCCAGGGCAATTACGTGGGGTTGCACGTCAATGGGCACGACTATCTGCTGCGCTCGACGTTCACCGAGTTCCTGCAGCAGCTGGACCCGGAGCGTTTCGTGCGCGTGCACCGCAGCCACGCGGTGAACCTCGACCATGTCGCCGAGATCGAGCCGCTGGACAGCGGCGATGCGCGCCTGACCATGCGCGATGGCTCCACGGTGCCTTGCAGCCGCCGCCATCGGGATGCGATCGGCCAGCGCGGCCGCGTGTCACCCGGCTCAGCGGCGGCGGCGCGCTGAAGGCCCTGGCGGGAGACCTCGCGTCAGGACAGTGGCGGGATCCGACCGCTCCGGCCCTGCTCGCGGGCGTCTGCCCGGGCACGCAAACGTCACTTCATCAACACCACGGTTGGCGCGCACCCTCTGTGGCAACCGCGAATGGGGGCCTGCGCATTCGGACGCCGCCACTGTCCTGCAAGAAGCGTGGGCACACCCAGCTTGGCACGCCTACTTTTGTCGTGGGGCGGGTGGTCCGGGCAGGAGGGCGCCGGCCCCATTCGCGGTTGCCACAGAGGGTGCGCGCCCACCCGGTGTTGACGAAAGGGTGGCGGTGGGCCCGGGCAGACGCCCGCGAGAGGCCGGCGCCAGCCTGCCCGGACCACCCGACCTCGCCAACCCGGTGGAGCGGAAAACTCAGAACCCCAAAGCCTCGTCTAGCACCTCGACCCAGTGCCGCACCGGCGTGGCCGTGCCGCTCTGCAGGTGCGTGATGCAACCGATGTTGGCGCTGGCGATCACCGCCGGCCGCAGCTCATCCAGGTGGCCGAGCTTGCGGTCGCGCAGGGTGTGCGCGATCTCGGGGTTGAGCACCGAGTAGGTGCCGGCCGAACCGCAGCACAGATGCGCCTCGTTGTTCGCCACCTGCACCGTGAAACCCAAGGCACCCAGGTGCTGCTCCACACCGCCCTTGAGTTGCTGGCCGTGCTGCAGCGTGCAGGGCGGGTGGAAGGCCACCACGCGCGCCGCGTCCGGCGCCTGCTTCAACAAGGGCCGCAGCACCGGCACCAGCGCGGGCAGCAGCTCGCTCAGGTCGCGCGTGAGTTCGCTCACGCGCGCGGCCTTGGCCGCATAGGCCGGGTCGCCCTGAAGGATGTGCCCGTACGCCTTCACCGTCACACCACAGCCCGAGGCGTTCATCACGATGGCCTCGACGCCGCCTTCGATCAGCGGCCACCACGCGTCGATGTTGGCGCGCATCTGGGCGCGCCCGCCGTCTTGGTCGTTCAGGTGGAACTTCACCGCGCCACAGCACCCGGCCTCGGGTGCGAGCACCCCCTGGATGCCGGCCGCATCGAGCACGCGCACCGTGGCGGCGTGGATGCTGGGCATCATGGCCGGCTGCACGCAGCCCGCGAGCAAGAGCACGCGGCGCGCGTGCGTGCGCGTGGGCAAGGCGCCGGCCGCGCGCGGCGCGGGCACCTTGTCCTTGAGCAGGCCGGGCAGCAGCGGTCGCACCATCTGGCCGAGCTTCATGGCCGGCGCGAACAGCGGCGAGGTCAGGCCCTCCTTGAGCAACCAGCGCACGGCCTTTTCACCCATCGGGCGCGGCACCTTTTCGTCCACGATCTGGCGGCCGATGTCGACCAGGTGGCCGTAGTCCACCCCGCTCGGGCAGGTGCTTTCGCAGTTGCGGCAGGTGAGGCAGCGGTCCAGGTGCAGCTGGGTCTTGCGCGTGGGCTCGGCGCCTTCGAGCACCTGCTTCATCAGGTAGATGCGCCCGCGTGGGCCGTCGAGTTCGTCGCCGAGCAGCTGGTAGGTGGGGCAGGTGGCGGTGCAGAAGCCGCAGTGCACGCACTTGCGCAGGATGGCCTCGGCCGCGCGGCCGTCGGCGCGCTGCTGGTATTCGGGAGAGAGCTGGGTTTGCATGGTCGCTCGGTTCCGGTCAGCCCATGCGGCCCGGGGTGAAGATGCCCGCCGGGTCGAACTCGGCGCGCAGGCGTTGCGTGATGGTCTGGATGGCGGTGGCCGCCGGGTGGAAGCGCGGCACGCCGGGCGCGCCGTCGGCCCCGGCGCGGAACAGCGTGGCGTGGCCGTTCACGGCCGCGGTGGCCGCGCGGATCTGGCCGGCCGCGCCCGCGGGCGCCCACAGCCAGCGCTGCGCGCCCTGCCATTCGATCAGCGGGGCCCAGGGCAGGTCCAGCACCGGCGCGGTCTGCGGCACCGACAGGCGCCACAGGCCCAGGTCGGCCGCCGGTGCCTCGAAGAACGGCAGGCGCTGGTCGCGGGCATCGGCCCAGTCGCGGCCGGCCTGCGCGGGGTCCAGGCGGGTGCCGCCGGCCTCGCGCGCCAGGCGCTCGCAGGCGGCCTCCACCGCCGCGACGGCACCGCGCAAGCGCACGGTGAGGCGGTCCGCGGCCCAGCGGCTGGCGTTGACCGGCAGCGGCTGGCCGCCCCAGCGGTGCACTTGCTCCAGCGCCTCGTGCTGGCCGAGTGCAAACACGAGCGTGGCCTCGGCCGGCGCCACCGGCAGCACCTTGAGGCTGACCTCGGTGATCACGCCCAGCGTGCCCAGGGAGCCCGCGAGCACGCGGCTCACGTCGTAGCCGGCCACGTTCTTCATGACCTGGCCACCGAAGGTGAGCAGCTCGCCGCGCCCGTTGATGAAGCGCGCGCCGAGCACGTAGTCGCGCACCGCGCCGGCGCTGGCGCGCGCCGGGCCGGCCAGGCCCGCGGCGACCATACCGCCCACGGTGCCGCCAGGGCCGAAGTGCGGTGGCTCGAACGGGAAACACTGGCCGCGCTCGGCCAGCACCGCCTCCAGTTCGGCCAGTGGCGTGCCCGCGCGCACCGTGACCACCAGCTCGGTCGGCTCGTAGCTCACGATGCCCGACCAGCTGGTGGTGGACAGGGTGTCACCCGCGACGGCCTCGCCGTAGAAGGCCTTGGTGCGGCCTCCGGCGATGTGCAGGGGCGCGTGCGCGGCCGCGGCGGCGCGGACCCGGTCGATCAGTTCGCCGGGGGTCTCGTGGGGCGGGAAAGACATGGCGACGATGGTAGTCGCCCGACCTCTTTCCGGCTTTGAATTTTCTGCACGCCGCGATGCAATCGCGGCGTGCCCTACCGGGTGTAGCCCATGCACATGCCGGCGTTGGGCCGGCCCTGGCACTCGCGCTTGAGGCGCTTGTCGCGCGCGGCCGGCGCTTCTTCCGACGGCGCCTTGTGGAACGTGACCTTGGACGGCGCTTTTCGCTGACCGCCGCTGGCGGCCTGCCCCGGCAGGCTGCTCAGGCCCAGGCTGGCGAACAGAACGAGGGCGACAAGGCGCGGTGGTGCACGGAACATGGGACTCCTCCTGAATGTGGGTGTCGGGCGCGCATCATAGGCGCGGCCGGCAGGCGATATCAGGGGGGGTATCGCAGCGGCGCCAGCTGCGCGGCGATGCGCTCGGCCTCGGCACGCAGCAAGGTCAGCAGGCGCGGCTGGCGGGCCGCCAGGTCGGCCCCGGTCGCGGCCAGGCTCAGCGAGGCCACCGGCGCCCCCGACGGGCTGCGGATCGCCACGCCCAGGGCGGCGATGCCCGGGATGATGTCCTCCTGGTTGAAGCCATAACCGAGCCGGCGCGAGCGCTGCACCATGCGCCGCACCGCCGTCTGGCGCGCTTCGCCCCGGCGCACGATGGCCTGCAGGTTCAGCGCTTCCAGCCGCGTCTGCTCGGCGCGGGGCAGCGCGATCAGCATGGCGACCCCACCGGCCGAGAGGCTCAATGGGCGGCGCGTGCCCACGTCCACGGTGTAGGCCTTGAGTGCCTTGCGGCCCTCGAAGCGCGCCACGCACACCGACTCGGCGCCGCTGCGCACGTTCAGGAACACGATGTCGCGCGTTTCGGCGGCCAGCCGCGCGAGCCCGGGCGCGGCCAGGCGTTCGATCGCGAAGTGCGGCGCGGCGGCCACGCCGAACTCGTGGGCCAGCGGCCCCAGCGAGTAGCGCCGCGTGCCCGGCACCCGCACGGCCAGCCCCTCGTCGAGCAGGCAGGCCAGCATGCGGTGCACGGTCGAATGCTCCAGCCCGGCCTCCTGCGCGAGGTCGCTCAGCCGCCAGCCGGTGGCGGTGCGCATGGACAGCAGGCGCAGCAGGCCGATGGCGCGGTGCAGGCTGCGGGCCCCATCGGGCGAAGAAATGGCGGAAGACATTTTGTCCACTATACGGAAAAACCGGGCGCACCCATGCCCCTGCCATCGACCGCGCTCGGAATAATTTCCCCAGGGCCGATCACGGGATCGGCACACCAACGGAAAGTGGGACACGATGCAGACATTCGAGGATTTCGCGGCCACGCGCCAGGCGATGGACAGCGATGTGGTGGTGCTGGGCGCCGGCGCGGCGGGCGTGGCGGCGGCCCTGGCCGCGGCGCGCGGCGGCGCGCGCGTCACGCTGGTGGAGGCCGGCGCCCTGCCCGGCGGCGAGCTGGTCAGCGGCATGGCGATCGACGGCGCGCTCAACGCGCGCGGCGAATGGATCCTGGGCGGCACGGGCCGCGAGCTGCTGGCCGAGTGCGAGCGCCTGGGCGGCTACATCGGGCCGCTCAACGACTGGCGGCTGATCTGGTACGTGTGCCTGGACCCGGAGGTGATGAAGCTCGCGGTGGCGCGCTGCCTGGCGCGCGCCGGGGTGCAGCTGCTGCTGCACACCACCGCCACCGGCGTGGTGCGCGACGGCGGCACGGTGCACGCGCTGCAGGTGCGCAACAAGGAGGGCCTGACCGAGATCCGCGCGCCGCTGTTCATCGACTGCTCGGGCGACGCCGACATCGTGCGCGCCGCGGGCGGCCAGGCGCTGCACGGCGGCAGCCAGGGCGAGATGCAGCCGGTCTCCATGATGTTCCGCATGGCCGGCGTGCGCACCGCGCCGCTGCTCGAGTTCCTGCACGCGCACCCCGAGCACTTCGCGCTGGGCGAGAGCGAGGCGATCCGCCAGGGCCGCACCGACCAGGCCCTGGCCCGGGCCGCGCAGGCCCAGGGCGAGCCCACGGTGTTCCTCAAGGGCGATGGCCCGCTGGTGGCGGGCGCGATCGAACGCGGCGAGCTCTACCCCACCGCGCTCATCATGGTCCAGCCCACCTCGCGCCAGCGCGGCGAGGTCTGCCTCAACAGCACGCGCGTGGGCGGCATCGACGGCACGCGCACGCAGGCCCTCAGCGCCACGCTGGCCACGCTGTCCGACCAGGTCTGGCAATGCAGCGCGTTCATGCAGCGCCATGTGCCGGGCTTCGAGCAGGCCGGTTTCAGCGGCATCGCCACCCGCGTGGGCGTGCGCGAGACGCGCCGCATCGTCGGCCACGACAGCCTGTCGGAAGACGACGTGCTGAGCGCGCGCAAGCGCGACGACGGCATCGCCAAGGGCTCGCACCACGTGGACATCCACCAGTCGGGCACCGGGCAGATCCGCATTCCGGTGCGCGATGGGGGTTCCTACGACATTCCCTGGGGCTGCCTGCTGCCGCAGGGCGTGCGCAACGTGGTGGCGGCCGGACGCATCTTTTCCTCGGACCGCGGCGCCAACGGCTCGGCGCGCGTGATGGGCCCCTGCCTGGCCATGGGCCAGGCCGCGGGCACCGCCGCGGCCCTGCTGCTCGACAGCGGCGCCGGTGTTGCCGACTTCGCCACCTTGCCCGTGCAGGCGCTGCGCTCGCGCCTGCAGGCCGACGGCGCCATCCTGGACGGCACGCACTGATCCCGACTTCCCCCACCACAATGAGGAGACACACCATGAAAAAAACCATCACCGCCCTGCTGCTGGCCGCCTGCGGCCTCACCGCGCACGGCGCGAGCGACTACCCCAGCGCTCCCGTGCGCATCGTGGTGCCGTTCCAGGCCGGTGGCCTGACCGACATCCTGGCGCGCGCGATCGCGCAGCACGCCAGCCCGCGCCTGGGCCAGCCCTTCGTGGTGGAGAACAAGCCCGGGGCCAGCGGCAACATCGGCGCCGACACCGTGGCCAAGAGCAAGCCCGACGGCCTGACGCTGCTGATGGGCTCGATCGGCACCAACGCGGTGAACGCCCACCTGTTCTCGCGCATGCCCTACGACACGCTCAAGGACTTCACGCCCATCAGCCTGGTGGCCAGCGGCACGCTGATGCTGGTGACCAACCCGGCCGTGCCGGCCACCGACATGCGCTCGCTGCTGGCCTATGCGCGCGCCAACCCCGGCAAGCTGACCTACGCGTCCGGCGGCGCGGGGGCCTCGCAGCACCTCGCGGGCGAGTTGCTCAAGACGATGGCGAACGTGGACATCGTGCACGTGCCCTACAAGGGCGTGGTGCAGGGCGTCACCGACGTAGTGGCCGGTCAGGTGAACATGACCTTCGACCTGGCCACGGTGGAGCCGCACATCCGCGCCGGCAAGCTGCGCCCGATCGCGGTGGCCAACGCGCGGCGTTCGTCCGCCTTCCCCGAGGTGCCCACCATCGCCGAGTCCGGCGTGCCCGGCTACGAGGTCAGCGCCTGGTACGGCCTGTTCGCGCCGGCCGGCACGCCGCCGGCCATCGTGCAGCGGCTGCAGGCCGAGGTGGTGAGCGCGCTGAAAGATCCGGCCCTGCTGCAGCGCCTGAGCGCACTGGGCGCCGAGCCCGCCGGCAGCACGGCCGAGGAGCTGTCGCGCTTCGTGCGCAGCGAGTACGACAAGTGGGGCAAGGTGGTCCGGCAGGCCGGCATCCGGCTCGACTAGAGAACCCCCGCCGGTGCGGCCCGCCGCTGAGGCTCGCGGCCATGCAGGTGGACCGCGAAGGTGTCCCAGGGCAGTGGCGCGCCGGCCTGGCGAAGCAGGCGCCCCACCTCGCCCCGGTGGTAGCTGCCGTGCACGATCACGTGCAGCAGCATTTCCTCGCGCGTCATGCACCCTCGGTCTCCATCGGTGAAGGCGAAAGGCCAGGGCTCGGCCAGCGCCTCGGGGCTCAGGCCGCGCAGGTGGTCCAGGTACCAGCGGTCCGAGCTGCGCAGGTCATGCTTCAAGGCCTCCAGCGTCGGCGTGTCCGGCGCGTTGTCCGCCGTGAAGCCGTGCGGCTGGCGGGTCAGGTGGGCCATGAAGATCCGGTTGACGGTCAGGACGTGGTTGAGCAGCCGCAGCGCGTCGTGCCGCGCCGGGGCGTGGCCCCCGGCATCGAGCCCTTGGAGTGCGTCGACGAGTTCGCCGTGCGCCCAGGCCTGGTAGCGGAACAGGCTTTGCAGCGATGCCAGAGAGCCCATGGTCCATCTCCTTCAGAATGTGAGTCAATGGCTCACATCCTCTGACCTGGGAGGCCGCATGTCTACTCGCATTCCCGCCGTGTCCGCGCCCGTGCGCAAACAACCTCGCCAGGCCCGCTCGCGCACGACGGTGGACGCGATCGTCCAGGCGGGGGCTCGCATTCTGGGCCAGCGCGGCTGGGCGGGGTTCACGACCAACGCGGTCGCGGAAGCGGCCGGCGTGAGCATCGGATCGCTCTACCAGTACTTTCCCGACAAGCACGCGCTGATCGACGCGATCCGCCGCCAGCACCTGGACGATTGCCTGTCGGCGGTGCAAAAGCCGGCCGCCGGGAAAAGCCTGAGGCGGTACGTCGAAGCACTCGTCGACGACATGATCGCGGTGCACGCCGGGAACCCTGGCCTGCACCAGGTCCTGCTCGACGAGGTCCTGGCCGCCGAAGGCCTGCGCGACCCGCACAGCGCCTTCGAAAAAACCTACCTGGGCTGCCACGCCAGCGCCGTCGCCCACTACCGCGGCCAGACGACCGCGGCGGCCGCGGACGCGCTCGCGGGCACCCTCGTGTCCGACGCGCTGGATGGCGTCATCCACAACGCCATCCGCCGCGGCGAGCTGGCGTCGACGGCGGTCCGCTCGGAACTGGTGCGCCTGCTGCTGCTGTACCTGAGGGACGTCGCCCGCCGCCGAGCCCCGGCATGAAAAAAGCCCGCGGGCCTGTCGGCTCGCGGGCTGGACCTCCCACCAGGGGGAGATCGATCCCAGGAGAACTCAGCGGTTGTAGGCCGTCTCGCCGTGCGAGGTGATGTCCAAGCCTTCGCGCTCGGCTTCTTCGCTGACGCGCAGGCCGACCATCATGTCCACGATCTTGTAGGCCACGAACGAGACCACGCCGGACCAGACGATGGTCACGAGCACGCTCTTGATCTGCACCCACAGCTGGGCGCCGATGGCGTAGTCGTCGGCCTTGACGCCGCCCAGGCTGGAGGCGGCGAACACCGCCGTCAGGATGGCGCCGACGATGCCGCCGACACCGTGCACGCCGAACACGTCGAACGCGTCGTCGGCACCCAGCATCTTCTTGAGGCCACCCACGCCCCACAGGCAGACCAGGCCGGCGATCAGGCCCAGGGCGATGGAGCCCATCGGGCCGATGAAGCCAGCGGCCGGCGTGACCGCCACCAGACCGGCGACGGCACCCGAAGCGGCACCCAGCATGGAGCCCTTGCCCTTGTGCAGCGCTTCACCCGCGATCCAGGACAGCGTGGCCGCGCCGGTGGCGAGGATGGTGTTGATGAAGGCCAGACCGGCCACGCCGTTGGCGGCACCCGCCGAGCCGGCGTTGAAGCCGAACCAGCCGACCCACAGCAGCGAGGCACCGACCATGGTCAGCGTCAGGCTGTGCGGGGTGAGCGCTTCCTTGCCGTAGCCGATGCGCTTGCCCACCACGTAGGCTCCCACCAGACCGGCGATACCGGCGTTGATGTGCACCACGGTGCCGCCAGCGAAGTCCAGCGCGCCGTCGGCGCCCAGCAGACCACCGCCCCAGACCATGTGGGCCATCGGGATGTAGCTGAAGGTGAACCAGATCACGGAGAACAGCAGCACGGCCGAGAACTTGATGCGCTCGGCGAACGAGCCCACGATCAGCGCGCAGGTGATGGCCGCGAAGGTCGACTGGAAGGCCACGAAGACGAACTCGGGGATCGTCGGCAGCAGGCCCGAGAGCGTGTCGGCCGTGATGCCCTTGAGGAAGACCTTGTCGAAGCCGCCCACGAACTTGCCTTCGCCCACGAAGGTCAGGCTGTAGCCGTAGACGCACCAGAGGATGGTGATCAGCGAGAAGATGACGAACACGTGCATCAGCACCGACAGCATGTTCTTCGAACGGGCCAGGCCGCCGTAGAACAGGGCCAGGCCCGGGATGGTCATCAGGATGACCAGCATGGTGGAGGTCAGCATCCAGGCGGTGTCGCCGGTGTCCAGCGCGGGCGCGGCGGCAGCGGCCGGCGCGGCTTCGGCGGCGGCAGCGGGGGCTGCTTCAGCCGCAGCGGGGGCCGCGGCCGGCGCGGCTTCGGCAGGGGCGGCGGCCGCGGGGGCCTCCGCGGGCGCGGCGGTCTGCGCCATGGCGTTCAGGCCACCGAAGGCCAGGCCCATGCCCAGGAACAGGGTTGCGATGAGTTTTTTCATGTCCGTGATCTTTCTTGTTCAGGGGGCGGCGATCAGAGCGCTTCCTTGCCGGTCTCGCCGGTCCGGATGCGCACCACCTGTTCCAGGGAAGTGACGAAAATCTTGCCGTCGCCGATCTTGCCGGTGCGCGCGGCACCTTCGATGGCTTCGATCACGCGCTCGACGAGCTCGTCGGACACGGCGGCCTCGATCTTGACCTTGGGCAGAAAGTCGACCACGTACTCCGCGCCGCGGTACAGCTCGGTGTGGCCCTTCTGGCGGCCGAAGCCCTTGACTTCGGTGACGGTGATGCCTTGCACGCCCATGCCGGAAAGTGCTTCGCGCACTTCGTCCAGCTTGAACGGCTTGATGATGGCTGAAACCATTTTCATGCTGTGATTCCTCTTCTAGAACGGAAGGGTGCTCAGACCGGAGGGCCGACACCGCGGTTTGCGGAGGGACCATGGAACTCCACGGCCCGGATTCAATCGCTTACACCCCCAAGCATGGACCGTGCCAACGGCCCCCGCCCGCGTACCCCCCCGGGTTCGGGTCCTGGCGGCCACCTACAGTTGGGCCGCGCGCCCGGATTTTTCAGGCGCCACCGCCGCCCCGATCGCCCACGGCCACACCAAAGCTGTGCGCACCAATTGGGTGCGGCCCACGGGGCGCCTTTTGCCCCAGCGGGTGGCCTGGGCGCGCACCGAAACAGGGAGAAACCACACATGAGTCTGTCATTGGTGCACAGCCGCGCGCTGCTCGGCCTGGAAGCCCGCCCGGTCTGCGTCGAGGTCCACCTCGCCAACGGCCTGCCCAGTTTCACGCTGGTCGGCCTGGCCGACACCGGCGTGAAGGAAGCGCGCGAGCGCGTGCGCTCGGCCATCGCCAACGCGGGGCTGGAGTTCCCGTCGAACAAGCGCATCACCGTGAACCTGGCGCCGGCCGACCTGCCCAAGGACTCCGGCCGCTTCGAC
Source organism: Hydrogenophaga sp. FW305-3-2-15-A-LB1 (assembly GCF_058787875.1). NCBI lineage: Bacteria > Pseudomonadati > Pseudomonadota > Betaproteobacteria > Burkholderiales > Comamonadaceae > Hydrogenophaga > Hydrogenophaga sp. FW305-3-2-15-A-LB1. The sequence continues at coordinate 13,355 of NZ_JBYTAE010000037.1, forward strand.
CTGCCGATCGCCCTGGGCATCCTCGCCGCGAGCGGGCAGATCGACGCGGCGCGGCTGGCCGGCTGGGAGTTCGCGGGCGAGCTCTCGCTCGGTGGTGAGCTGCGGCCGGTGCGCGGCGCGCTGGCCATGAGCCTGGCCGTGCACCGGCAGGACACCGAGCGCCCGACCCGCCTGGTGCTGCCGCCGGGCAGCGCCGAGGAAGCGGCGCTGGTGCCGCAGGCGCAGGTCTACCGCGCGCGCCACCTGCTCGATGTGGTCGCGCGCTTCCTGCCCGAGCGCGAGTCCGACACGGCGCCACCGCCGCCACCCGACGAGGCCGGCTGGGCCCGCCTGGCGCCCACCGCGCGCGCCGCCCTGCCCCGCTACCCCGACCTGATCGACGTCAAGGGCCAGGTGGCCGCCAAGCGCGCGCTGGAGATCGCGGCGGCCGGCGGCCACAGCCTGTTGCTGGTCGGCCCGCCGGGCTCGGGCAAGTCCATGCTGGCCCAGCGTTTTGCCGGCCTGCTGCCGCCCATGGGCACGCTGGAGGCGCTGGAGTCCGCCGCCGTGGCCTCGCTGGCCGGGCGCTTCAGCCTGGAGCGCTGGGGCCAGCGCCCGACCTGCGCGCCCCACCACAGCGCCAGCGCCGTGGCCCTGGTGGGGGGCGGCTCGCCGCCCCGGCCGGGCGAGATCTCCATGGCGCACCAGGGCGTGCTGTTCCTCGACGAGCTGCCGGAATTTCCACGCTCGGCGCTGGAGGCCCTGCGCGAGCCGCTGGAGAGCGGCCACATCCGCATCTCGCGCGCGGCCATGCAGAGCGAGTTCCCGGCGCGCTTCCAGCTCATCGGCGCGATGAACCCCTGCCCCTGCGGTTTTCTGGGCCACCCCACGCGCGCCTGCCGCGACACGCCCGACCAGATCGCGCGTTACCAGGGCAAGCTCAGCGGCCCGCTGCTCGACCGCATCGACCTGCATGTGGAGGTGCCCGCGCTGCCGCCGGACGACCTGCTGCACGGCGCGGCCGGCGAGCCCAGCGCCACCGTGCGTGAGCGCGTGCACCTCGCGCGCCAGCGCGCACAGGCCCGCCAGGGCAGCACCAACCAGACCCTGGCCGGGCAGGCGCTGGACGCGCACGTGAACGCCGAACCGGCCGCGCTGAAGTTCCTGCACACCGCCGCCGCGCGCCTGGGCTGGAGCGCGCGCAGCACGCACCGCGCCCTGCGCGTGGCGCGCACCATCGCCGACCTCTCGGGCGCGGAAGCGGTGGCCACCGCGCACGTGGCGGAGGCGGTGCAGTACCGGCGCGTGCTGCGCCAGTCCGGCGCCGGCGGTTAGTCGATCCGGATGCCCGCTTCCTTCACCACGCTGGCGTAGCGCTGCACGTCGTTCACCAGCGTGCGCATGAACTCATCGCGCGAACGCGGGGCGACCAGCTGCCCCAGGCCGGCCAGCTTGGCCTTGATGCCCTCCTGGGCGAGCGAGCGGTTCAGGCTGGCGTGGAGCTTGTCCAGCACGTCGGTGGGCGTGCCGGCCGGCGCAAGCAGGCCGAGGTTGCTGGAGATGTCCACGTCCTTGATGCCCGACGAGGCCAGCCCGGGCACGCCGGGCAGCATGGGGGAGGGGTTGGCGCTGAGCACCGACAGCGCGCGCAGGCGGCCACCGGCGATGTGCGGCACGGCGCCGGCGTCGGCCACGGTGAAACGCACTTCGTTGGACAGCAAGGCGGTGAGGGCCGGGCCCACGCCTTTGTAGGGCACGTGCAGGAATTTGACGCCGGCCGAACGGGCCAGCAGCTCGGCCGAGAGGTGGGGCGCCGCGCCGTTGCCGCTGGAGGCGTACGTGATCTCGCCGGGCTGGGCGCGCGCGGCCTGGATCAGCTCCTGCACCGTGTGTTCGCGCGCCGCGCTGTTGACGGCCAGGATGAAGGGTGACTCGGTGACGAAGCCCACCGCCGTGAACGACTTCACCGGGTCGTAGCTCAGCTTGTTGTACAGCGCGGCGGCCGACGCGTGGCTGATGGTGCCGGTGATGTAGAGCGTGTGGCCATCGGGCGCGGCGGCCGCGACGTTGGCCGCCCCGATGGTGGTGCCGGCGCCGGGGCGGTTGTCGACGATGACGGGTTGCCCCAGGTCCTGCGCCATGCGCTCGGCGATCGTGCGGGCCGCGACGTCGGTCGAGCCCCCCGGCGGGAAAGGCACGACCAGGCGGATGGGCCGGTTCGGGAAAGGCGCCTGCGCGTGCGCGGGCATGGCCAGCGCGGCGGCCATGCCGGCCGCGGAGATCAACACGGTGCGACGGTTGGGGTTCATGGTGAGGGCCCTCGGGTCAGATGGATTGTTCGGCTTCGCTGCGCACCACGTCCAGGCCGCAGGCGGACATCAGCCGGGCCAGCGTGCGAATCTCTTCGGGGCGGGGGCGCGGCATGGGCGCGCGCATCAGGGGCGAATCGATCAGGCCGCGCAGCCAGGTGGCGATCTTGTAGCGCACGTGCAGTCGGCCCGGCTCCGAATACACGTATTCGTGCAGCTGCGCCATGCCGCCGTTCCAGATCTCGCGCGCGGCCTTCAGATCGAGCCGCTCGAAGGCCTCGATGTGCGCCAGCATGGGCTCCATCGCGTAGTTGAAGGAGCCGCTGATGGCGCCGTCGAACTGCCAGCCGGAGGCCAGGTAGTCGTGGAAGAGGTGGGCGCTGGACGGCAGGACCGCCACGTTGGGCAGGTGCTCACGCAGCGCGCGGGCGATCACCCGGGCGCCCTGGGGCGAATAGGTCATCTTCCAGCCCATCACATTGGGCACGGCGCGGCAGATCGCCAGCGTGGCCTCCAGCGGCAGGCCCAGCCCCCACTGCGGTGTGGCGTTGGAGATCGGGTGCGCGAAGATGGGCAGGTCCACCGCCTCCTGCTGCAGGCGGATCTGGTCCAGCCACACCTCGGGGTAGCGGGCCGCGTCCCAGGCCACCGACACGTCCATGGAACCGGCGGGCGGGATGACGAAGATGCCGTCCACGCCGAATTCCTTGGCGTCCTGCGCCGCCTGCACGGCGTCCTTGGTCGTCCAGCCGAAGGTGCCGGCCAGCACCGGCAGCCGGCCGCCGGCTTCCTCCATCACGATCTCCAGCACGCGGCGCTTCTCCTCGCGGCTCAGGTACGAGACCTCGCCCGCTTCGGGGTTCGCGATCAGGCCGCCGACCTGGGCGAAGCGGTGGTCCGCGTAGTAGCGCACCAGCCGGCGCAGCCCGGGCTCGTCGATCTCGTCGTCCTTCAACGGAAGGACCATGGCGGTGTAGAGGCGGTGGGACAGTTTTTTCCGGTCGTCGTCGGACATGGGCATGTGAGGTCTCCTGAGGGCATTGAAATGGCGGTGTCCACGCACGAGATCTCTTGCCCGACCCATGCCAAGAACGGTTCCGAGCGGGAATTACAGCCCCAGCCCGTCCCTGCATCAAGCGGAAGATTTTGAACAACTCATCAGGAAGATTGAACAATCCAGGAGGGGTCGGCCGTCCGGCGGCGGGCGGCCCGTTCCAGCCGCGCCCGCAACGCGAGGTCGTCCCACGGCATGGCCTCGAGGCAGTAGCGCCACTGCGCCTCGGGCACCGGTGCACCGGACTCCATGGCATCGCACAGGCGCAACACCGCCAACCTCCGATGGCGAAAGCGGATGCTGCGCTCCAGCAGCGCCATCAGGGCCTCCTGCGCGCGCTGTGGATTCGCCCCGGCGCACGCGGCCTGTTGCTTCATGGCCCGCACGGCCGCTCTGCTTCTGCTCATGCCGGCATTGTGGTTCCGCGTGCGCGTTTCAGGTGATCGCTCGAAGCGATCGCTATAGCACCGCGCTGACTTGTTGCGGGCGGGGGGTCTTCCTACGATCCGCCCCACTCAACCAGCGCCTTTTTGCACATCACCATGAAAACCCAAGTCGCCATCGTCGGGGCAGGCCCGGCGGGCATGCTGCTTTCGGAAATCCTTCACCACCACGGCATCGACAGCGTCGTCGTGGAACGCCAGAGCCGCGACTACGTCCAGGCGCGCATCCGCGCCGGCGTGCTGGAGCAGACCACCGTGGACATGCTGCGCCAGTACGGCCTCTCGGCGCGCATGGACCAGGAAGGCCATGCGCACGACGGCATGAAGATCGTGTGGGCCGGCCGCAGCGAGTTCTTCATCGACGTGCACAAGCACGTGGGCAAGCGCTTCGTCGCCTACGGCCAGACCAGCATCCAGGAAGACCTGTTCGCGGCGGCCGACCGGCGCAACGCCCGCGTGATCTTCAACGCGGGCGAGGTCGCGCTGCACGGTGTCGACACCGATGCGCCCAGCGTCAGCCTGGAGCTCGATGGCCGCCGCGTCACCATCGAGTGCGACTACATCGCCGGCTGCGATGGCTTCCATGGCGTGTCCCGCCGCGCGATCCCGGCCGACGTGCTGAAGGAGTTCGAGAAGATCTACCCGTTCGGCTGGCTGGGCATCCTCACGCCGCACCCCCCGTTGCCGGACATCGTGTACGCCAACCACCCGCGCGGTTTCGCGCTCGCGTCCATGCGCAGCCCGACGCTGAGCCGCTACTACATCCAGGTGCCGCTGGACACCAACATCGAGGACTGGCCGGACGCGCGCTTCTGGTCCGAACTCAAGGCGCGTTTTCCGGCCGGCATGGCCGCCTCGATCGTGGAGGGGCCTTCGATCGAGAAGTCCATCGCGCCGCTGCGCAGCTACGTGGCCGAACCCATGAGTTACGGCCGGCTCTTCCTCGCCGGCGACGCGGCGCACATCGTGCCGCCCACGGGCGCCAAGGGCCTCAACCTCGCCTTCTCGGACGTGCACTACCTGAGCCGCGCGCTCGATCACCGCTACCGCACCGGCAGCCCGGACCTGCTGGCCAGCTACAGCGAGACGGCGCTGCGGCGCGTGTGGCACTCCGTGCGCACGTCCTGGTACCTGACCAACCTGCTGCACCGCTTCCCCTCCTCGACCGCCTTCGACCAGCGCGCGCAGGAGTACGAGCTGGATTTCCTGAAGTCCTCTCCCAGCGCGCAAGTGGCCCTTGCCGAACAGTACGCCGGCCTCCCTTTGGAACACACCTGATGACACCCCAGACACGCGACTACCACGACATCCCGGGCACCTACGTGTTCGACGGCACCCATCAGCGCATGGGCTACGGGCTCAACATGTTCTGCAAATCGCTGGACATCGCGGACCACCGCGACGCCTTCCGCGCCGACCCGCAGGGCTGCCTGGCCCGCTACCCGATGACAGAGGCCCAGCGCGAGGCCGTGCTCCAGCGCGACTGGCTGGCCCTGCTGCGCCTGGGCGGCAACATCTACTACACCTTCAAGCTGGCCATCTTCGACGGCCTGAGCATGCAGCACGTCGGGGCCGCCATGTCGGCCACGCCGACGACGGTCGAGGACTTCCGGCGAATGATGGTGGGCGGCGGCCGCGCGGTCGCGGGCCTTCGCAGCCGGCAACAGAACCGGGAGGCGGCCCATGGCTAAGGTGATTGGTGGCGTGGGCACCTCGCACGTGCCCGCGATCGGCGCCGCGGTCGATGGCGGCAAGACGCAGGAGCCGTACTGGAAGCCGGTGTTCGACGGCATGCAGGCGGCCAGGGACTGGATCGCGCGCGCGAAGCCGGACGTCTGCATCGTCGTCTACAACGACCACGCGTCCTGCTTTTCCCTGGCGCTCACGCCCACGTTCGCGCTGGGGGTGGCCGAGCGCTACCAGCCGCACGACGAGGGCTACGGCCCCCGTCCGGTGCCGGTGGTCCAGGGTGCGCCCGAACTGTCCTGGCACCTGGCCGAATCGCTGATCCTGGACGAGTTCGACATCACGGTGGTTTCCGAGATGACGGTGGACCACGGCCTGACGGTGCCGCTCTCCGTGCTGTTCGGCCAGCCGACGTCCTGGCCCTGCCAGGTGATCCCGCTGTGCGTGAACGTCATCCAGTACCCGCCCCCCACGGGCCGGCGCTGCCTGAAGCTGGGCCAGGCGATCCGCAAAGCCATCGAGGCCTACCCCGCCGACGTGCGCGTGGCCGTGATCGGCACCGGCGGCCTCTCGCACCAGCTGCAGGGCGAACGGGCCGGCCTGATCAACGCCGAATTCGACAACGCCTGGCTGGACGATTTTGTCGCCACGCCCGAGCAGGTCGCTCAAAAGGACCACCTCGAACTCCTGCGCGAAGCCGGCTCGGAAGGGCTGGAGTGCGTGATGTGGCTCGTCATGCGCGGGGCCCTGCAAGCCGAGGTCGACGTGGTGCACCGCTTCTATCACGTCCCGGCGTCGAACACGGCCTACGGGCTGCTCGTGCTCGAGGACGTGGACCCCCCGCTTCACACCACCACCTGACGATCCGGCCACGCATCGGATCGCGCCCCCTCACCCCACCAGGAGACGACATGACAACGACATCCCCACGGCCACACCGCTCTCGACTCTCGACCTGGATCGGCCGCCTGGCGGTCTGCGCCGCGCTGCTCCCGGGCGCCCATGCCGCCAGCGCCAACACGCCCGCCGACTGGCCAAGCAAACCGATCCGCCTGATCGTCGGCTTTCCGCCCGGCAGTTCCCCGGACGTGATCGCGCGGGCCCTGGTGCCGGGGCTGACGGAGGCGCTGCGCCAACCCGTGGTGGTGGAGAACAAGTCGGGCGTGACCGGCATGATCGCCGCCGAGGCCGTCGCGCGCGCGCCCAACGACGGCCACACCTTCCTGGTGACCTCCGGCAGCGCGATGTCGATTTCCGTGCACACCCTGCCGCGCCTGCCGATCCAGCCGGACAAGGACCTGATGCCGGTGGCCGCGGCGGCCCGGATCGAACTGTTCCTGGTGTCGGATGCGCGCCTGGGCTTCAACGACTTCCAGGGCTTCCTGGCCTACGCCAAGGCCCACCCCGGCAAGCTGTCCTACGCGACCCCGGGCAACGGCAGCGCGCCGCACGTGGCGGCCGAGATGCTCAAGGAGCAGGCCGGCATCCGGGCCGAGCACGTGCCCTACCGGGGCTCGTCGCCCGCGCTGCAGGACCTGCTGGGCGGTGTCGTGCAGTTCGCCTTCGACCCCGGCATCGCGCTCGAACACATCCGCGCGGGCCGGCTTCACCTGCTGGCGGTCGGCACCACCAAACGCTCACCGCTGTTCCCGGCCACGCCCACCATCCAGGAGCAGGGCCTGGCGGGCTTCGATGCGGGCACCACGCACGGCGTCTACGCCCCCGCCGGCACCTCCGCGGCGATCGTGGCCCGGATGAACGCCGAGATCAACAAGCTGCTGGCCTCGGCAGCGGTGGCGCAACAGATCCGCGCCCTGGGCGCGGAAGCCACGCCCATGACCCCCGCGGACTTCGGGGCGCAGATCCGGCGCGACAGCGAGCGCTACGGCGCCATCGTCAAAGCCCGCGGCATCAAAGAGTAAACCGCCATGCGCCTCTTCTCCCATGACGAACGGCCCGTGCACCTGGGCGCCTACCCCAGCGAGCGGCTGAGCCGCCGGGCCGCCGCGCCCGACCTGGACCACATTCGCGAGACCGGCGTGCTGCGCCCACCGCGCGAACCCGGGCCCCGTTCCACGCTCGCGTCCTCCATCAGCCGCTTCATGTGCGCGCTCGACCAGGTGCGCGAAGGCGACCGCAACCCGACCGAGGCGGAGATTCCCTCGAGCCCGCGCGAGCGGGCCGAACACCTCAAGTCCGCCGCCTACTTTCTGGACACCTCGATCGCGGGCGTGTGCCGTCTGGATGCCGGTGATCTGCTGGCGCAACCGGTGGAACACCCGGACTTCCGCACCGCGACCTACGAGCAGTCGGAAACCAAGCTGCGGCTGCGCTTCAACCCCAACGCCGTGCTGCGCCAGATGAAGCGTTCGATGGCCTTGTGCGAGTCGGGCATCGAGCACCACACGCACGCGCTGGTCCTGATGGTCGAGCACCCCCGCGACCCCTCGAAGGACGAGCCCGGTTCGGACTGGATCGTCGGCATGCAGGCCTGGCGCGCCGCGCTGCGCGCGGCCGAGACGGCGGCGGTCCTGGCCAACTACCTGCGCATCCTCGGCTACGAAGCACGCAGCCACACCGCCACCACCACCAACGTGAACCTCCTGCGCCTGGCGGTGTCCAGCGGGTTGGCGCGGCGGGAAGGCGACACCGTCGTCAACCCCTTCATCGGCGACCGTTTCGGCCTGGCCGTGGTCACCACCAACCTGGCGCTCGAGCCCGACCAGGCCCTGGCGCCACCCTCGCTCGCCGAACGCTTCCATGCCCAGGGCCCGAGCTGGTGGATCGGCTCGGCGAGCCCGAAGAACGCCTCCAATGCGATCGACTTCCAGGGCCGCCACTACCGGGACAGCCGCTACCCGGTCGAGACGCTCAAGCGGGTCGACGAGACCACCACCTACATCGACGAAGCCCGCATCCCGCGCGTGCCCAAGAGCAGCGAGTTCTTCCTGCGGGCCGCGTTCGGCGACCTGGGCAAGACCACGCAGGACATGTCCAAGGACGGTTATTCGGTCGCCAAGGCGCCCCTGGCCGCGGCGCTGCGCCTGGCGCTGAACGTGTACTCGGTGCTGCAGCGGGGCGAGCCGGCGGCCGAGCAGGCCCCCTACAGCGATCCGGCGCACAACGCGGACCTGGTGAAGGCGACGCTGCACTTCCTCGGCGCGGACCTGGCGGGCCTTTCCCGCGCGCCGGCGTGGGTCTGGTACTCGCACCGGCAGGACGGCACCGAAATGCCGGTGGCCCACCCCTTCGCGGCCACCGTGATGATCGACCAGGGCTACGAAACCATGGAAGGCGCCTCGGGCGACGACTGGATCTCCAGCGCCCAATCGATGCGCACCTACATGCGCGCGGGCCTGGTGTGCGGGGTCCTCGGCGACCACCTGCGCAACCTCGGCTTCAGCGCCACGGCCCATTCGGCGGCCGACAGCGACGTCATCCAGACCCCGCTGGTGCTGCTGGCCGGCCTGGGCGAGGTCAGCCGGATCGGCGAGACGATCCTCAACCCGTTCCTGGGCCCGCGCAGCAAGACCGGCGTCATGACCACGGACTTTCCGGTCCAGCCCGACAAACCCATCGACTTCGGCCTGCAGAACTTCTGCGACTCCTGCAACAAGTGCGCGCGCGAGTGCCCATCGGGCGCGATCTCGGCGGGTCCGAAGGTGATGTTCAACGGCTACGAGATCTGGAAAGCCGACGTCGAGAAATGCACGCGCTACCGGATGACCAACCTGGGCGGCGCCATGTGCGGCCGCTGCATGAAGGCCTGCCCCTGGAACCTGCCCGGGCTGGTGCAGGAGAAACCCTTCCGGTGGGCGGCCATCCACATGCCGGTCGCGGCCCAATGGCTCGCGCGGCTGGACGATGCCCTCGGACGGGGTGGCATCAACGCCAGGAAAAAGTGGTGGTGGGACATCACGAACGATGGCACCGGCCGGATCGTGCAGGCCCAGGAGGTCAACACGCGCGGCCTGAACAAGCACATCCGGTTGAAGCACGAAGACCAGACGCTGGCGGCCTACCCCGCGCCGCTGGCCCCCCTGCCCCTGCCGATGCCCAGTCCCCTGGACCGCGAGGCCGGCATCGAGGCGTACCGGCAGCTGCTCAGCCCCCAGCAACACCAGCAGCGCATCAAGGACGGCGACACCGACAACCTCGTTCCGCCCCTGCGCCCGCTGGTCGAGGCGCCGCCCGTGATCGTCGCGCGCATCGGCCGCCGCTGGCAGAGCTCGGCCGACGGCAAGATCGACCTGTTCGAGATCGTGTCGAAAGACGGCCAGCCCCTGCCCGCCTGGGCGGCCGGCGCCCACGTCGACGTCACCGTCACGCCGGAGTACATCCGGCAGTTCAGCCTGGCGGGCAACCCCGCCGAGCGCGGGCACTACCTGCTGGGCATCCTGCGCGAGGACCAGGGCCGGGGGGGCTCGCTCAAGATCCACCAGATGCTGCGGCAGGACACGCCGGTGGTGATCTCGCGGCCGCGCAACCACTTCCCCATCGTGCCCTCGGCCCGGCGGCACGTGCTCATGGCCGGCGGCATCGGCGTCACCCCGCTGATCGCGATGGCGCACGAGCTGCACGCGATGGGCGCCGACTTCGACCTCTACTACAAGTCCAGGACACGGGCCCAGGCCGCGTTCATTCCGGAACTCGAGGCCATGCCCTGGGCCAGCCGGGTGCACTTCCACTTCAGCGACGAACGCCGGCTCGACATCGCGGACGTCCTGCGCGATCCGGTGCCGGACAGCCACCTGTACACCTGCGGCCCCTCGGCCTTCATGGACGCGGTGTTCGACACCGCCAGCGGATTCGGCTGGCCCGAGGAGAGCCTGCACCGGGAGTACTTCTCGGTGCCGGAGGCCCCCGCGCGCGAGCGCCACCCCTTCGTGCTGCGCCTGGCGCGCTCCGCCCGGACCATTCCCGTGACCGCCGAGCAATCGGCGGTCCAGGCGCTCGCCGCCTGCGGGCTGCAGGTGGACGTCAAGTGCAGCGACGGCCTGTGCGGTGTGTGCGCCGTTCCCTACGTCGAAGGCGAGGTGGACCACCGCGACTTCGTGCTGAGCAAGGAACAACGGAAAACCAGGATGGTGCTGTGCTGCTCCCGCGCCGCCGAGGCGGATGCGGAGGTCGTGCTGGATCTGTAACCGGCGGCGCCGCCAGGCGCTGCCATTCGCGCTCGCCCCGAGCGCTTCCCACGGAAGGAGACAACATGAAGAAGAAGAGTGTGATCGGCGCGTGCCTGCTCGTGCCGCCCCTCGCGTTCGCCCAGGCCCCGGGCGGCACATCGTCGGTCCAGCTGTATGGGCGCCTGGACGTGTCCGTCAACGCCGTGCGCATGTCCGGCACGGCCGTGACGGCCGCCCGCCGCCACACGCTGCTGTCCAGCGACACCTCGCGCTGGGGCGTGCGCGGCACGGAGGATCTGGGCGGTGGGCATCAGGCCTTCTTCAAGCTGGAGCAGGGCTTCAACGCCGACACCGGCACCCTGTCCAGCCCCACGCAGGCCTTCAACCGCGAAACCGTGGTGGGCCTGCGCCACGCCACGCTGGGCAGCCTGGCCCTGGGCAGCCAGTTCACGCCCAGCATCGCGATGTCGCTGCGCATCGACCCGTTCCAGCGCTCGAGCATGGGTGCCATGCAGACGCTGTTCCAGCGCGGGGGTGCGGCGGGCAACCTGGGCTATCCGGTTCAATACAACAACGCGATCCAGTACACCTCGCCCACCGTCGGCGGCTTCGTGGGCCGCGTGATGGTCGCGACCAACGAGGGCGCCTCACCGTTTGGCCATCCCGCCAGCTATGCCCTGGAATACGCCCAGGGCGCGCTGTACGTCGGCGCCGTCTACGACCGCCTGAACACCACCGGCGCCTCGGCGGGCCAGCCCGGGCGGGCCTCGGTCTCCACCGACACGGTCAGCCTGGGCGCGAGCTACGACTTCCGGGTGGCGAAGCTGTACGGCTACCTGATCAAGTCCGATGTCGATGGCTCGTTCGGCATGCGCGGCGGCTCCGTCGGCGTCAAGGTGCCGGTGGGGCCGGGTGAAATCAACGCCACCTACCAGGTGCGCAACGTCGACGACGCCGCCGGCTCGGACGCGCGCCTGTGGGCGGTGCAGTACCTGCAACCCCTGTCCCGGCGCACCTCGGTGTACGTGAGCGTCGCCCACCAGCGCAACGACGGTGCGGCCGCGTTCGGCCTGTGGCCCAGCCGCGCCGACGCGGGCGGCAGCCCGGCCGCGGGCGCGGACGTCCGAGGGGTCCAGATCGGCATGCGCCACGTCTTCTGACCCGGGCGGAAAGGCTCAGGGCCTGACCCCCAGGGCCAGCGCGCGCGCGCACGAGCGGCACATGGCGACGAAGGCCTGGGCCGCTGGCGAGAGCGGGGGCTCGCGGCGGTAGACCACGCTGTTGACATAGCGCGGCACCGCCTCCCGCAGCTTGAGGGTCGCGAGTCCGTCGCCCATGAGACCGCGGTCGATCATCACGGCCGGGATGACGGCCATCCAGTCGGTGCCGCGCACCAGGGCCGCCAGCTGGGTCAGGGACTCGCACGTGGCCGCGATGAGGGGCGCCGGCAACCCGTGCTCGATGTGGTACTGCGTCACCGTGCCACCCGGGCCGCCCGGCGAGCCCAGCAGCACCCATTCGGTCTCGAGCAGCTCGCGGATGGAATCGGCGCCCGCCAGCGGGTGGTCTTCCCGGGCGATCACGGCCAGATCGCTGCGGAACAGCTCCACGCTCGTCAGGTTGGGTGACACGCCTTCGCCAGGCACCGCCGTGATCGCGAGTTCCACTTTGCCCTGTTGCAAGGCGGACTCCAGGTGCTCGTACACCCCGCTGGTCAGGTTCAGCCGCACGTCGGGAAAACGCTTGTGGAAGTCCGGCACCACGTGGTGCAACAGGGTCGCGGTCGGCGTGGGGCCCAGGCCAATGCTGAGATGACCGCCGCTCTTGCCACGCAGGCGATCGGCGTCGCTGAGGATCTGGCGCGACTCGCGATCGACGATCTGCGCGCGCTCGTAGATCTGCCGGCCTTCCGCCGTCAAGGTGATCCCGTGGGTCGATCGCACGATCAGCCTCAGCTTCAGCTCGTTTTCAAGCGCCTGGATGCTGGTGGTCAAGCCCGCCTGGGACACATCGAGCTCTCGCGCGGCTCTGCGAAAGCTGCCAAACTCGACAATGGCCAGGAAAGTTCGCAGCTGCTGAAGTGTCATGTCGTGATCACCGCAGGAAGCGGCCCGGGAATTATCGCGGACAAGCGCACGCGATAAGGCTCGAGATTTCCCGCATGCCACCGTGCCCGCGCGGCCATTCGACTGCTGTTAAGGTTCCGCTTTCACCGCCGCTTTCACCGCTTCAGGAGACTTCCTTGACGTACCCCAACACCCAACTCTTCATCCAAGGCCAATGGCGCGATGCCCAAGCGGGCGAGACGCTGGCCGTGTTCAACCCGGCGACCGGCAAGGAAATCGGGCGCGTGGCGCACGCGCGCCAGGCCGATCTGGACCTGGCCCTGGCCGCCGCGCAGAAGGGCTTCGAAACCTGGCGCGACACGCCGGCCATCGAGCGCGCCAAGGTGATGCGCGCGGCCGCCGGCCTGATGCGCGAGCGCGCCGGCGCCATCGCCCGCCTGCTCACGCAGGAGCAGGGCAAGCCGCTGGCCGAGGCCAAGGGCGAGGCCATGGCCGCCGCCGACATCCTGGAGTGGTTCGCCGACGAAGGCCTGCGCGTCTACGGCCGCATCGTGCCCTCGCGCGGCAACCTGGCCCTGCGCCAGATGGTGCTGAAAGACCCGGTCGGCCCGGTGGCCGCGTTCACGCCCTGGAACTTCCCCATCAACCAGGTCGTGCGCAAGCTCGCGGCGGCGCTGGCCACGGGCTGCTCCATGATCGTCAAGGCGCCCGAAGAAACCCCGGCCGCGCCGGCCGAACTGGTGCGCGCCTTCGCCGACGCCGGCCTGCCCGCGGGCGTGCTCGGCCTGGTCTACGGCACGCCGTCCGAGATCTCCAGCTACCTGATCGCGCACCCGGTCATCCGCAAGATCACCTTCACCGGCTCCACGCCGGTGGGCAAACAACTCGCGGCCATGGCCGGCCAGCACATGAAGCGCGTGACCATGGAGCTGGGCGGGCACGCGCCGGTGATCGTGGCGGAAGACGCCGACGTGGCCCTGGCCGTGAAGACCGCGGGCGGCGCCAAGTTCCGCAACGCGGGCCAGGTCTGCATCTCGCCCACGCGTTTCCTGGTGCACGAGAGCATCGCCAAGGAGTTCTCGGCCGCGCTGGTCAAGCACGCGGCCGGCCTCGCGGTGGGCGACGGCTCGGCCGAGGGCACGCAGATGGGCCCGCTGGCCAACCCGCGCCGCGTCACGGCCATGGCCGAGTTCACCAAGGACGCCGTGGAGCGCGGCGCCACGCTGGCCACCGGCGGCGAGCGCATCGGCGACGAAGGCAACTTCTGGCGGCCCACCATCCTCACCGACGTGCCACTCGAAGCCCGCGTGTTCAACGACGAGCCCTTCGGCCCCATGGCCGCCGTGCGCAGCTTCAACACCCTGGACGAAGCCATCGCCGAAGCCAACCGCCTGCCCTACGGCCTGGCCGGTTACGCCTTCACGCGCTCGCTGAAAAACGCCGACCTGCTCGCGCGCCGGGTGGAAGTGGGCATGCTGTGGGTCAACATGCCCGCGATGCCCTCGGCGGAAATGCCGTTCGGCGGCATCAAGGATTCGGGCTACGGCTCCGAAGGCGGTCCGGAGGCCATGGAGGCCTACCTGAACTCGCGCGCCGTGGCGATCATGAACGTCTGATCGCTCGATGCGAAGGCCTAGGAACCCGGGTTCCTGGGCCTGGCCACCGGCGCCAGCAACTGATGCGCCCGCAGGCCGAACACGTGGGCAATGCGCTCCACGTTGTCCAGTGAAATGTTGCGCGCCTGCCGTTCCACGTGGCCGATGAACGTGCGGTGCAACCCGGCCTCATGGGCCAGGTCTTCCTGGGACCAGCCCCGCTCGGCGCGCAGCCGGATCATGTTCAGGGCCAGGGCCTCTCGGGCCGAAATGAGGGTTGGGGGAGCGCTGGCCGATGAACGAGACATCGCTCAAGTCTCTGGCTGTGACGTGTTTGAGTCAGCCTCCTTTAAGTCACATTATGATGCGCATACCGCAATGTCAGTTGCTGCACGCGAATTCCAGAAGAACTCGCGTGCAGCCGCAAGGAGATGTGTATGGGCTTTTTTTCAGGAGCGCCGGAAGTGTTCCGAAGGCGCAAGGCCGAAGCGGCCATTCAAACGCAGTTTGAACTGTGCCGCAACATGGGTGTTTCTCTGGGTCGCCCAGCGACCCTGGCCCGGCAGGTCATTGAACTCGCATTCAACGACCTGCCGGGATTGTCCGATGGACGCCTCCAGGGCTGGGCCCTGACGACCACTGTGCTGGTCATGGCGTTCATGCGCAAGGAATCGCCTCAGGCAATGCGCATTCTCTGCGCCGTGGCATTGACCAGGATGTTGCTGGCGGCGAGCGATGAGGGCTCGCTGTGCGCCCTCTCCCTGGAAGAGGAAGCGCTGCTGCAAACTGCCCAGGAACTGATCCTGCAGTTCAACGCACAGCAGCGGATCTCGTCAGACCTGTGATGGGGCTTGGTGCCCCGCCAACCTCACTTGTTCGGGCCGATGCGGTGCGTGAAGGCCACCACCAGCGCGGTCACGAAGAAGAAGGCCTGCAGTTCCAGGCGCCAGCCGCCGGTGTTGGTGAGATCGAACCAGTGGCCCATGTGCGCCAGGCCCACGGCGAAGGCCATGTTGATCGCGATGACCAGGGCCGCCGGCACCACCCACACGCCCGCGAGCAGGAACAGCGGCGCCACGAACTCGCCCAGGTACACGCCATAGGCGAGGAAGCCGGGCAGGCCCTTGGCGACCAGCATGCCTTCGATGCCGCCCACGCCGCCGGTGATCTTGGCCCAGCCGTGCAGCACCATCAGGAGCGCGAGCGTCCAGCGCAACAGGATGACGCCGAGCCGGGGGTGGTTGAAAAGGTTGTTGAGCAGGTTCATGGTGAAAAGGTTTTAAGAAGCCAACATCAAAAAGGGGATGTACGGAAGGCAGAGCCGCCGCCGCATGAGGAGGTTCCCGGCACGCGCCGCCGCAACGCCCGGTGACAAGGTCGGTGACCTACTGGCGCTTCCAATGCCTGTACCCGCGCCATCCCCACACCGCCAGGCACCCGGCGCCCAACACCAGCGCCAGCCAGCCCAGGCCCGCCGAGCCCGCGACGATGTCCCGCAGCGCCGGCGACTGGAGGCGGTGGGGTGCGATCAGCACGATCAGGCCAATGGCGGCGAGCAACACGCCTTTCCAAAGCAGATCGTCGTTGGGCAGTGGGTTCTTCGACGTCATCGTTCTCCGTCCTCACAGGTTCGGCGCGAGCCAGCGCTGCAGCTCGTTGCGCGCCACGGCGCTGCGCTCGGCCAGGTCGTCCACCTGGTCGTCGCCGATCTTGCCGACGTTGAAGTAGGTGCTCTGCGGGTGGGCGAGGTAGAAGCCGCTCACGCTGGCCGCCGGGGTCATGGCCAGACTCTCGGTCAGGCCCATGCCGATGTCCTCGCACTGCAGCACGTCGAACATCGCGCGCTTGACGGAGTGGTCCGGGCAGGCGGGGTAGCCCGGCGCGGGGCGGATGCCCTGGTACTTTTCCTTGATCAGCTCTTCGTTGCTCAGCGCCTCGTCGGCCGCGTAGCCCCAGAGGTCGGTGCGCACGCGGTGGTGCATGCACTCGGCCAGCGCCTCGGCCATGCGGTCGGCCAGGGCCTTGAGCATGATGGCGGAGTAGTCGTCGAGGTCGTCGAGGAACTGCTTTTCCTTCTTCTCCACCCCCAGGCCGGCGGTCACGGCGAACATGCCCACGTAGTCGTTGGCCTCGCCCTGGGGCGCGACGAAATCGGCCAGGCAGCGGCTGGGGCGCATCACGCCGTCGATCTCGTGCTTCTCGGCCTGTTGGCGCAGGCCGTGCCAGGTCAACGCGACTTCGCGGCGGCTCTCGTCGGTGTAGAGCTCAATGTCGTCGTCGTGCACGCTGTTGGCCGGGTACAGGCCCACCACCGCGCTGGCGCTGAGCCAGCGGCCTTCAATGAGGCGCTGCAGCATGCGCTTGCCGTCGCTGAACACGCGCCGCGCTTCTTCGCCCACCACCTCGTCCTTCAGGATCTCGGGGAAGGGGCCGGCGAGGTCCCAGGTCTGGAAGAACGGGGCCCAGTCGATGTACTTGGCGATCTCGTGCAGGTCGAAGTTCTTGAACACGCGCTTGCCGATGAACTTGGGCTTCTGCGGCGTGTAGGCCTTCCAGTCGATCGGCGTCTTGTTCAGGCGCGCGCGCTCCAGCGGCCACAGCGGCACCTGCTTCTTGTTGGCATGCTGGGTGCGCACGCGCTCGTAGTCGGCATTGACCTCGGCGATGTAGGCCGCGGCCTGGTCGGACAGCAGGCCCTGCGCCACGCTCACGCTGCGCGAGGCGTCGGGCACGTAGACCACCGGGCCGTCGTAATGCGGCGCGATCTTCACCGCGGTGTGCACGCGGCTGGTGGTGGCGCCACCGATCAGCAGCGGGATGCCCCGGCCGCGGAAGTGTTCGTCCTTCTGCATCTCACCGGCCACGTACTGCATCTCTTCCAGGCTGGGCGTGATCAGGCCCGAGAGGCCCACGATGTCGGCGCCCTCGGCCTTGGCCATGGCCAGGATCTCGTGGCAGGGCACCATCACGCCCATGTTCACGACCTCGTAGTTGTTGCACTGGAGCACGACGGTGACGATGTTCTTGCCGATGTCGTGCACGTCGCCCTTGACGGTGGCGATCACGATCTTGCCCTTGGGCTTCACGTCGCCGCCGGCCGCCTGCAGGGCCAGTTTCTCGGCCTCGATGTAGGGCAGCAGGTGCGCCACGGCCTGCTTCATCACGCGCGCGCTCTTCACCACCTGCGGCAGGAACATCTTGCCCTGGCCGAACAGGTCGCCGACCACGTTCATGCCGTCCATCAGCGGGCCTTCGATCACGTTGAGCGGGCGGCCGCCGCCGGCCTCGATCTCGCGCCACATCTCTTCGGTGTCTTCGGTGATGAAGTCGTTGATGCCGCGCACCAGCGCGTGGCTCAGCCGCTCGCGGATCGGCAGCGCGCGCCATTCGTTCTTCTTGCTGTCGTCCTTGGCCGAGCCCTTGGCGCTCTCGGCCACCTCCACCAGGCGCTCGCCCGCATCGGGCCGGCGGTTGAGCACCACGTCTTCCACGCGCTCGCGCAGCTCGGGCTCGAGCTCGTCGTACACGCCCACCATGCCGGCGTTGACGATGCCCATGTCCATGCCGGCCTGGATCGCGTGGTACAGGAACACGGTGTGGATGGCCTCGCGCACCGGGTCGTTGCCGCGGAAGCTGAACGACACGTTGGACACGCCGCCGCTGACCTTGGCGCCCGGCAGGTGCTGCTTGATCCAGCGCGTGGCGTTGATGAAGTCCACCGCGTAGTTGTTGTGTTCCTCGATGCCGGTGGCGATGGCGAAGATGTTGGGGTCGAAGATGATGTCTTCGGGCGGGAAGCCCACCTCATCGACCAGCACGCGGTAGGCGCGTTCGCAGATCTCGACCTTGCGTTCGTAGGTGTCGGCCTGGCCCTTTTCGTCGAAGGCCATGACCACGGCGGCCGCGCCGTAGCGCTTGACCAGGCGCGCCTGGCGCTTGAACTCGTCCAGGCCTTCCTTCATGGAGATGGAGTTGACGACGCCCTTGCCCTGCACGCAGCGCAGGCCGGCCTCGATCACCTCCCATTTGGAGGAGTCCACCATCACCGGCACGCGCGCGATGTCGGGCTCGCCGGCGATCAGGTTGAGGAAACGCACCATGGCGGCCTTGCTGTCGAGCATGGCCTCGTCCATGTTGACGTCGATGATCTGGGCGCCGTTCTCCACCTGCTGGCGCGCCACGGCCAGGGCGTCTTCGAAGCGCCCCTCGAGGATCATGCGGGCGAAGGCCTTGGAGCCGGTGACGTTGGTGCGCTCGCCCACGTTGACGAACAGGCTGCCCGGCTCGATGCGCAGCGGCTCCAGGCCGGAGAGCAGCATGGGCGGCACGGGGGTGGACGACGACGACGACGGGGAAGCGGATTCGGAGGACATGAGGCTCACCAAGGCAGTTTGCGAAAAACAGACCGGTGAGCGCCGTTTGGGCCTGTTCGCGCCCACTCAAGCCTGACGCACGGTGGGGGCCGAAAAGCCCGCCGGCGCTGCAACGCTCCTTGAGAAGCGGCGATTTTAGCTCGCCAGGGAGGGCTTCGCCCGCCATTGGTGCGATGTTTGCTTGCCCCGCGCCCATGCCTTCCAGCCCCAGCGACCCCGACAGCCCCGCAACCGACTGGCACGCCCAGGAGCTGCTGCTCATGCGCGAGGTGATGAAGCTGGTGGGCCGCAGCCTGGCGCCGGCCTTCGTGCTGCGCGAGATGCTGCACCTGATGAGCGAATTGCTGGGCCTGAACCGGGGCCGCATGGTGCTGGCCGGCGAGGCCGCGCCGGGCGAAGAGCGCACGGCCTCGGTGCGCCACGCCTACGGCCTCACGGCCGAGGAGGTGCAGCGCGGCGTGTTCCGCTGGGGCGAGGGCATCACCGGGCGCGTGCTGGCCACCGGCCTGCCGGCCATCGTGCAGGACGTGGACGCCGAACCGCTGTTCCTGTTCCGCACGGTGCCGCGCGAGCGCCTGCCGCCGCAGACCGTGGCCTTCATCGCGCTGCCGATCGAGGTCAACGGCGCCACCATCGGCGTGCTGGCCTGCCACCGCATCCGCAGCCGCCAGCGCCACCTGAACGACGACCTGGCCGTGTTGCGCATCCTGGCCACGCTGGCCGGGCAGCTGCTGCGGCTGGAACAGCTGGTGGCCGAGCAGACGCGCCAGCTGCTGGCGCGCAACGCGGCCCTGGCCCGCGCGCTGGACAGCGCGAGCGCCCGCTACGGCCTGATCGGCCGCTCGCCCGCGCTGCTGCAAGCGCTGGGCGAGCTCGAGCGCGTGTCGCAGTCGCAGGCCACGGTGCTGCTGCTGGGCGAGTCGGGCACCGGCAAGGAGCTGTTCGCGCGCGCGGTGCACCTGGCCAGCGGCCGGCACGACCAGCCCTTCATCAAGGTCAACTGCTCGGCGATTCCCGAAACGCTGTTCGAGTCCGAGCTGTTCGGTTACGAGCGCGGCGCCTTCACCGGCGCGAACACCGCGCGCGCGGGCTGGTTCGAGCAGGCCCACGGCGGCACCATCTTCCTCGACGAGATCGGCGAGCTGCCGCTGGCCATGCAGTCCAAGCTGCTGCGCACGCTGCAGGAGGGCACGCTGGTTCGCCTGGGCGGCACGCGCGAACTCAAGGTGAACGTGCGCCTGGTGGCGGCCACCAACCGCGAGCTCGCGCGCGAGGTGCAGGCCGGGCGCTTCCGGCAGGACCTGTATTACCGGCTCAACGTGATCCCGATCCGCCTGCCCAGCCTGCGCGAGCGCGGCGAGGACGTGCGCGCGCTGGCCCTGCACTTCGTGAACCGCGCCAACCAGGCGCACCAGCGCAACGTGAACCTCGCGCCCGACGCGCTGGCGCGGCTGGAGGCGCACGACTGGCCGGGCAACATCCGCGAGCTGGGCAACCTGATCGAGCGCCTGGTGCTGCTGGCCGACCACACCCTGGTGACGGCCGCCACGCTGGAGCGCTTCATGCCCCAGGCCCAGGGCGCGGCGGCCCCCACCGGGGAGACCGAACCGCTGGTGCGCGACTACCAGAGCGCGCAGTCGCACAGCGCCCAGGCCCTGCGCGAGGCGCTGGCCCGGCACCAGGGCAACCAGTCGCGCGCGGCGCAAAGCCTGGGCCTCACGCTGCGCCAGTTCGCCTACAGGATGAAGAAGCTCCCCCCTGCGCCGCCTTCGGCGCCTTCCCCCCGAAGGGGGGACGACACCTGAGGCGCAATGTGTCGACATTGTGTCGACACATTGAAGGCCAAAGGCACTTGGCGCCGGTGCTATCGCTGTGCTTTTGATAGCACAAAATTCAACTAAAACAATGACTTGAAAGCCATTTCAGGCAACTTCACGAGGCTGGCACGCGGGTTGCGAGAAGGCACCGCAGGCAATCCCGCCGGCCGCTTTTTCGTGAGGTTTCCATGAGCATCGACGCCATCCTGATCGCCCCCGCCCAGTTGCAGGCCCTGCAGTCGTCCGAACCCGTGGTGGTCATCGACACCCGCGACGCCGAGACCTTCGCCGCCGGCCACATCCCCGGTGCGGTGAACCTGCGCGAGGTCTTCACCTACCTCGCCACCTCCACGCCCGAAGGCCTGCAAGCCCTCAAGGCCACCTTCGCCGCCGCGCTGGGCGCCGCCGGCCTCTCGGGCGAAGAGACCGCCGTGTTCTACGAAGACGCGATGAACAGCGGCTACGGCCAGTCCTGCCGCGGCTACTACCTGCTGACCTGGCTGGGCTACCCCAGGATCAAGGTGCTCAACGGCGGCTTCAGCGCCTGGAAGGCCTCGGGCCTGCCGGTCTCCACCGAGGCCGCCACGCCCACGCCGGCCACCTTCCCCGAGCTGGCGGGCAGCGACGTGATGCTCACCCAGGCCGACGTGCAGGCCGCGCTGGGCACCGACACCGTGCTGCTCGACGTGCGCGACGTGGACGAGTGGATCGGCGACAGCTCCTCGCCCTACGGCAAGGACTTCGCGCCGCGCAAGGGCCGCCTGCCCGGCGCCAAGTGGGTCGAGTGGTACCGCTTCATGAAGCCGTCCGCCCAGGGCCCGGTGTTCAAGACGCCCGACGAGGTGAAGGCCGAGTGCGCCACCGCCGGCATCGCGCCCGACGACACCGTCTACCTCTACTGCTTCAAGGGCGCGCGCGCGTCCAACACCTTCCTCGCCCTCAAACAGGCCGGCTTCAGCGACGTGCGCATGTACTTCGGCTCGTGGAACGAGTGGTCGCGCGACGAGAGCCTGCCGATCGAGACCGGCCTGCCGGTGGCGAAGTCGAGCAAGAAACCCAGCCTGGCGCTCGCCGCCTGATCTCAACCCTTCCCGTTTTTTCAACCCTGGAGACCCCATGTCCGCCACCGACACCCTTGAACCCACCGCCCCCGCCAGCACCACCGTGAAGGCGTGGCTGCGCCCGATCGACGGCGCCGGCCTCGCCGCCTTCGCCGCCAAGGGCAAGGCCAACCCGGCCAGCCGCGGCACCAACAAGGTCCACACCGTGATGGAGGGCCAGTACCGCTCGCTCTCCACCGTGGGCCAGCACGCGCCGGTGGTGGTGGACGAGCCGCTGCACCTGTTCGGCCAGGACACCGCGCCGGCCCCCGGCGAAATCGTGCTCTCGGGCCTGGGCGGCTGCCTGGCGGTGGGCATCACCGCGGTGGCGACCTGGAAGGGCGTGAAGCTCAGCCGGCTGGAAGTCTTCCTCGAGGGCGACATCGGCAACCCCGCCGCCTGGGGCGCTGGCGGCGCGCTGGAGAAGACGCCGCCCGAGATGGGCTTCCAGGCCATCCGCGTGAAGGTGCTGGTGGAAGGCGACGCCCCGCGCGAGGTGCTCGACGAGATCGTGCAACACGCCAACTTCTATTCGCCCGTGGCCAACACGATGCGCAACCCGATCCCGATGACGGTCGACCTGGCCTGAGCGCCGCCGCCTGCCTGCCTGCCCCTTCAACCTCCTGGACCGCGCATGAACCCGAACGACCTGCCCCGCGAACTGACCCACGAAACAACGGCCGACGCGCTGCTGGCCGCGGTGCGCACCGTGGCGCAAGGCCCGCTGGCCGCGGTGGTGGAAGCCATCGACCGCGAAGGCCACTACCCGCGCGAGGTGCTGCAGCAGCTGGGCGCGCTCGGCGCGCTGGGGGCCCACCTGGACGCACCGGCCGGGCGCGCCGACTACGGCCTGGCGATCCGCGCCATGGCCGAGGTCTCGCGCGTCTGCGGCGCCACCGGCTTCATGGTCTGGTGCCAGCTGGTCTGCGGCCTGTACATGCAGGCCAGCGGCAACCCGGCGCTGGGCGGCGCGGCGCTGCGGGCGCTGGCCAGCGGCGAGGCCCTGGGCGGCACCGCCATGTCCAACCCCATGAAAAGTTATGCGCAGATCGAGAGCCTGCTGCTCAAGGCCACGCCGGTCGAGGGGGGCCACCTGGTCAGCGGCACCCTGCCCTGGGTCAGCAACCTCGGCCCGGGCCACGCCTGCGGCGCGCTCGCGGCGGTGGTGGATGCGCAGGGCGAGCCACTGGGCCACGAGCTGATGTTCCTGCTGCGCTGCGACGCGCCCGGCGTGGAGCTGCGCGACTGCCCGAGCTTCTCGGCCATGGAAGGCACCGGCACCTACGCGCTGCGCCTGAAGGACGTGTTCATCGGCGCGAACGAGCGCATGGCCGAACCGGCCAAACCCTTCATCGCGCGCATCCGCGCGGCCTTCGTGCTGCTCCAGTGCGGCATGGCGGTGGGCGTGGCGCAGGGCGCGATCGACAGCATGTGGGCGGTGGAGGCGCAGCTGGGCCACGTGAACCAGTTTCTCGAAGACCGGCCCGACGCTTTGCAGGCCGAGCTGGACGCGCTGACCGCGCGCGTGATGGCACTCGCCGACACGCCGTTCAACGACAGCGTGGACTTCTTCATCGACGTGCTCGACGCGCGCGCCCACGGCGCCGAGCTGAGCCTGCGCGCCGCGCAGTCGGCCCTGCTGCACCAGGGCGCGCGCGGTTACCTCATGAGTTCGGACGTGCAGCGCCGCGTGCGCGAATCGCACTTCGTGGCCATCGTCACGCCCGCCATCAAGCACCTGCGCAAGGAAATCGCGCGCCTGTCCGCCGAGGTGATGCCGTCATGAACACCGCCCCCTCCTTGTCCCCGGTCGCGGCGGCCATGCAGGCGCTCGCGCCCTACCAGACCTACCTCTGCGACGCCTGCGGCTACCTCTACAACGAAGCCGACGGCGACCCCGACGGCGACCTGCCGCCCGGCACGCGCTACGCCGACATCCCCGACGACTGGGCCTGCCCGCTGTGCGGCGTGACCAAGGCCGACTTCCGGCCTTACACGCCGCCCTCTCTGGAGGCCTTGCGCGCCGCCCTGCCCCGCAGCGCGCCGGTGGCCGCGCGCGGTGGCGCGGCCGGCGTGGTGATCGTGGGCGCGGGCCGCGCCGGCTGGCAGATGGCCGAGGCGCTGCGCGCGCTCGACGCGAAGCGACCGATCACCCTGGTGAGCCAGTGCGCGGGCGACCTGTACGACAAGCCGCTGCTGTCCGTCTCGCTGGCGCGCGGGCTCGCGCCCGACACCCTCGCCAAGGAAAGCGGCCCCGCGGCGGCCGCGCGCCTGAACCTGCGCCTGCTCGCCCACACCCAGGCCGTGCGCATCTGCCCCGACACGCGCACGCTGCGCACCACGCGCGGCGTGCTCCGCTACGACCACCTCGTGCTGGCGCATGGCGCCCAGGCCGCGCTGCCGCCGGCCCTGCCCGCCGCGCTGTGCTGGCGCATCAACCACCTCGACGCCTACCGGCGGCTGCGCGCCGCGCTGGGGAATTCAACGAAGGACGTGGCCATCGTCGGCGCCGGCCTGATCGGCAGCGAACTCGCCAACGACCTCGCGCTCGGCGGCCACCGCATCACCCTGCTGGACGTGCAGGCCGCACCGCTGGCGCGCTGGCCCGCCGAGCAGGCGGGCGCGCCGCTGCTCGATGCCTGGAAAGACCTGGCCATCCGTTTCGTGGGGGGCGTGCAGGTGGCGCGGCTGGAGCCGGTGGCCGGCCGCTACCGGCTCACCACCGCCTGCGGCCAGCGCTTCGCGGCCGACCAGGTGATCGCCGCCGCCGGCCTGCAGACGCCGACCCGGCTGGCGCGCAGCGCCGGGCTTGCGTGGGACCAGGGCATCGCGGTGGACGCCGCCACGCTGCGCACCAGCGACGACCGCATCCACGCCCTGGGCGACTGCATCGCGGTGAACGGGCAGCCGAGCCGCTTCATCGAACCGATCGCGCGCCAGGCCCGGGCCATCGCGGCCGAGCTCTGCGGCACGGCCCGCGCGCCATACGCACCGCGCGCGGCGGTGGTGCGGGTCAAGACCACCTCGCACCCGCTCACGCTGCACTGAGCTGAGCGGCGCGCGCGCTCAGCCCTGGGTCTTCTCGTGCGCCAGCGCGAAGGCGAGGATCACCTCGCGCACCACCTTGCGCTGCCCCACCGGCAGGTTGAGGTAGGCGTCGAACATCTCGCGCTCCTCGAAGCTCAGGGCCTCGTCCCAGCGCTTGCGCTTCTCCTGCACGCGGCGGCGCACATCCGGGCCGTAGCGCAACACCTCGGGCTCCACCTTCAGGATCTCGGCCAGCAGCTGCAGCTTGTCCTGCGCGGGAATGGCTTGGCCCTTGAGCCAGCACGACACCGCCTGAAAGGACACCGAGGTCCCCCAATAGCGGGCATTGAACAGGTTGTGCAGCACGCCGGGCCGGGGCTGCAGACCCACCGCCAGCATGGCTTCGCGCAGCCGTTGAGCGAATTCGAGCTTCTGATTCATGCACCGAACGCTAGTTTTCGGCCGCTCGCGCGATTAATATTCATTTGAGTTTTGAACTCACATATTGATTGATTTGTTCACATTGTCTCAAGGAGGACAAAGATGACCCAGGCTGTGGCACCCCGCCTCACCCCCACCACCACGGCCCTGCTGCGCTGGTGGTTTGGCCAGGAAGCGATCTGCCTGCGCGGCGGGCAGGGCTTTCATGACCGGCAGCGCCGGGCGATCCAGGACACCCTCATGGCGCACGAAGCGATGGACCCGCACTCGCTGCGGCTGGAGCGGCCCGTGCACCGCCTGGCATTGACCCAGGGAGAGCAGCAGATCGAGGTGCTGCTGGCGCTGCTGGTCTGGCAGCTGCTGAACCGCAACGACGCGCTGACGGCAGGCACCGACGACGCGCGTTTCACGCACCACTTCATCGCCGTGGCCGCGCACGACCCCGCCCGCGAACGGCTGCGCCAGGTGTTCTTCGGCCGGCCCCGGCCGGGCGGCCGCGGCCAGCGCGACTTCGGCACGAGCGATCTGGTGCGGCTGAGCCCGTTGCTCATCCCCACCGCCCGCCACGAGGAGGTCCACGCCTTCGTGCGCGCCAGCGCGTGCCACGGCGCCCCGCTCTTCCACCAGTTCGATGGCGGCGGGGTGATCGCCCTCACCGACGGCCGCCTGGAAGCGCTGGAATGTCTGGCGCGCCTGCCCCATGCCATGCTGTTCGACGACGACACCCGCCCGCCCTACCTGGAGCACTGCGAAGAGGACCGACACGGCCTGGCCTGGCGCCACCACGTGCGCCGCTTCGCCACCGCGCGGCGCGGTTTTGGCGTGCAGGTGGTGTTCACGCCGCCGCCGGGTCAGGGCCCCGGACAGCCCTGACCGCCCTCAGGCGCTGGGGGTGCCTTGCGCGCGCAGCGGGATCGTGCGGCGCGCGGGTTTTTCCGCCCGCGCGCGCAGCTGGCCGCAGCCGCCTTCCACATCCTGCCCGGCCGACTGCCGCAGCTTGGTGAGGATGCCGCGCCGGTGCAGGCGGCGCGCGATCTCGGCCGCCTGGGCCCAGCTCGGGCGCCGGTACGGCAGGTCGTCCACCGTGTTGTACGGGATCATGTTGAGGATGGCGTACTTGCCGTGCAACAGCCGCACGATGCCCTCGATCTCGTCGTCGCCGTCGTTGATGCCTTCGAGCAGCGTCCACTGGTATTGAATGGGGTAGCCGGTGGCGCGCGCGTAGCGCTCGCCCGCGTCCACCAGTGCCTCGGGCGCGAGGCGAGGCGCGCGCGGCAGCAGCTGCTCGCGCAGATCGGCCTTGGTGGTGTGCAGCGAGAGCGCCAGCGCGGGCTTCACCCGGCCCTGCGGCAAGGCCTCGAACACGCGCGGGTCGCCCACGGTGGAGAACACCAGGTTCTTGTGGCCGATGTTGCCCACGGTGCCCAGCAGGTCGATGGCTTCGAGCACGTTGTCCAGGTTGTGAGCGGGCTCGCCCATGCCCATGAACACCACCTTCTTCACCACGCGGCGCGTGCGCGCCAGCGCCACCTGCGCCACGATCTCGGCGCTGCCGACCTGGCGCACCAGGCCGCCCTGGCCCGTCATGCAGAACACGCAGCCCACCGCGCAACCCACCTGAGTGGACACGCACAGGCCGTCGCGCGGCAGCAGCACGCTCTCCACGGTCTGGCCGTCGGCCAGCGCCACCAGCAGGCGCGCCGAACCGTCCTCGCCCGGGTGTTCGGAGCGCAGCACCGCCAGGCCCGCGAGCTCCTCGGCCAGCGCCGGCAAGGCCGCCACCAGCGTGGCGGGCAGGAAGTGCTCGACCTGGCGCCGGCCCGCGTCCTGCGGCAGGGCCTGCGACCACAGGCGCAGCACGCGCTGCTCGTGGCGGGGGTTGGCGCCGAGCGCGCGCAGGCGTTGGCGGAGGTCTTCGATGCGCATGGGACGAGAAGCTTAGCGCCGGGCTCAGCGGTCGAACAGCGCGGCCAGGGCCGGCCCGGCTTCGTCGATGAAGTGGCGCAGCTTGGCCGGCACGAAGCGCTGGCCCGGGTAGACGAGGTGGATAGGGTCGGTGCGCGCGTGCCAGCCCGGCAGCAGCGGCACCAGCTGGCCGTGGTCGACCTCGCGCCGGCACACGTAGTCCGGCAACAGGGCCACGCCCTGGGCGTCGAGCGCGAGGCGGCGGATCAGCCGCATGTCGTTGGCGGCGAAGGCGCTGCGCAGCGGCACCTGCACCCGGGCCTTGCCGCGCGAAAGCGTCCAGCTGTCGCGCCCGAGCGGGCTGAAGCACAGGGCGGCGTGCTGCGCGAGGTCTTTGGGTTGGCGCAAGGCGGGCGCGCGCGCCAGGTAGTCGGGGTGGGCGAAGGGCGCCCAGCGCGCCTGGCCGATCTGGCGCGCCACCAGGCTGGAGTCGGCCAGCTCGCCCGCGCGCAGCGCCAGGTCCAGCCCCTGCTCCACCAGATCGAGCCGGGCGTCGGAAAACACCAGCTCCACCGCCACGCCGGGGTGGCGCGCGCGGTAGCCGCTCAGGATGCCCAGCAGCTGCTCGTCGCCCATGTCGATCGGCAGCGTGATGCGCAGCAGGCCCTGGGCCTCGTGTTTGCCGGCGTCGAGCTGGGCTTCGGCCTGCAGGATCTCGTCCAGCCCGCGCGCGGCCTGGCGCAGGTAGGCCTGGCCGGCCTCGGTCAGGCGCAGCCGGCGCGTGGTGCGCTGCAGCAGCGTGACGCCCAGGCGCTGTTCCAGCCGCGACACGCGCACGCTCAGCGTGGACGTGGGCATGCCCATGAGCCGCGCGGCGGCGCTGAAACCGCCGGCCTGGGCCACGCGCACGAACACCAGGGTGTCGTTCAGGTCGGGGTGTTGATTGTTCATCTCATTGAAAAATGATTTGTGATCTTACCGGCTTATCAAGGGAACGCCAGCCCGGTACAGTGCTCTTTCATACAGGAGAACACCCCCATGAAAACCGTTTCTTTCATCCAACGCAGCGCCGGCGGCCACTGGGTCGGCGACGGCTTTCCGGTGCGCAGCATCTTTTCGTACAACGGCGCGGCGGAGCGCTTCTCGCCCTTCCTGCTGCTGGACTACGGCGGCCCGACGAAATTCGAGCCCACCACGAAGCGCCGGGGCGTGGGCCAGCACCCGCACCGCGGCTTCGAGACCGTGACCATCGTCTACGACGGTGAGGTCTCGCACAGCGATTCCAGCGGCGGCGGCGGCACCATCGGCCCCGGCGAGGTGCAGTGGATGACGGCCGCCTCGGGCATCGTGCACGAGGAGTACCACGGCGAGCACTTCGCGAAACAGGGCGGCCCGTTCGAGATGGTGCAACTCTGGGTGAACCTGCCCGCGCGCGACAAGATGGCCGCGCCGGGTTACCAGGGCATCACGCGCGATCAGATTCCGCAGATCGACCTGCCCGATGGGGCCGGCACGGCGCGCGTGATCGCGGGCGAACTGCTGGGCACGCAAGGCCCGGCCCGCACCTTCACGCCCATGCAGGTCTGGGACCTGCGGCTGAAGGCCGGCCACACCGTGACGCTGCCGGCGGCCGAAGGCCACACCACCGCGCCCTTCGTGCTGCGCGGCCGGCTGCGCCTGGCCGACGGCAAGGAAGTGAGCGCCGCGCAGATGGCCGTGCATTCGCGCGACGGGCAGGACGTGAGCTTCGAGGTGCTGGAAGACGCCACCGTGCTCTGGCTGGCGGGCGAACCGATCGACGAGCCCATCGTGGGGTATGGTCCGTTCGTGATGAACAGCGAGGCCGAGATCCACCAGGCCTTTGCCGACTTCCAGAGCGGCAAGATGGGCCGCATCGCTGGCGCCACGGCCTGAACCCACGAAAGGAAAAGAGATGCTTGAAATGGTGATCACCGCCCGCGAGGCCGACCTGGGCCACGGCCTGAAGGTGCGGCGCGTGCTGCCCTACGCGAAGCGCCGCATGGTCGGCCCGTGGATCTTCGTGGACCACGCCGGGCCGGTGACGCTGGCGGCCGAGGACACGCGCGCCGCCGATGTGCGGCCGCACCCGCACATCGGCCTGTCCACCGTGAGCTACCTGCTCAGCGGCCAGGTCTCGCACCAGGACAGCCTGGGCGTGCACCAGCTCATCAACCCGGGCGACGTGAACTGGATGACGGCCGGGCGCGGCATCTCGCATTCCGAGCGCTTCAAGCACCCGGACTCCTTCGCCGGCGGCGGGCTCGAGCTCATGCAGCTGTGGGTGGCGCTGCCCGAGGCCGATGAAGAAACCGAACCGGCCTTCACCCACTACCCTGCCGCCGACCTGCCGGTGCGCGACGAGGGGGGTGTGTGGATGCGCCTGATCGCGGGCGAGGCCTACGGCATGAAAAGCCCGGTGCGCACGCACTCGCCGCTGTTCTACCTGCACACCGAGTGGCAGCCCGGCGCGCGCCTGGCCCTGCCGGGCGGCCACCGCGAACAGGCGGCCTACGTGGCGCGCGGTGAAGTCGAGTACGGCGGTCAGACCTACGTGCCCGGCCAGCTGCTGGTGTTCGGCGACGACAGCGACGCCGTGATCACCGCGCACACCAAGAGCACGCTGATGATCTTCGGCGGCGAACCGCTGGGCGAGCGCCACATCTTCTGGAACTTCGTGTCCTCGCGCAAGGAACGCATCGAGCAGGCCAAGGCCGACTGGGCCGCCGGCCGCATCCCGCTGCCGCCGGAGGACAACCAGGAGTGGATTCCGCTGCCGGGCTAGCCGGGTCCACGGCAGAAGGGCATCTGGTGTATTCTTACCAAATTAAGATCGATACACCAGGAGCCAGACATGTCTGCCACCGCCACGCTTTCCAGCAAGTTCCAGATTTCCATTCCCAAGGCCGTTCGAGACGAGTTGCATTGGGAAGCCGGTCAGGAGTTCGTGTTCATCCCCAAGAACAAGGGTGTGCTGGTCATGCCCGTGCCTGAGCTTCAGGAACTCGCGGGCATCGCCAAGGGCGCTCGCAAAGATGGCTACCGCGACCGCAAGGACCGCTACTGATGGCCGCGCCCTTGCGGGTGATCGACACCTCCGCCTGGATCGAGTGGTTGGTTGCCTCGCCGATCGGCAAGAAGCTGGAGAAGGAAATCCCGGTCAAAGATTTGTGTATCGTGCCCACCATCGTGCAACTGGAGTTGTCCAAATGGTTGTGGCGCGAACTCGGCGAGTCGCAGGCCGATCAGGTGGTGGCCTACACCATGAAATGCCAGGTGATGCCCTTGGACACCGCCACCGCCCTGCTGGCCGCCGATCTGCATCGGCAGCACAAGCTGGCCACAGCCGACGCCATCGTGTATGCCACCGCCGTGCAACAACGGGCTGAGTTGCTCACCTGCGATGCCCACTTTGAAGGTCTCCCCGGCGTGGTGCTGTTTCCAAAGTCACAGCCCCACTGACCCTGCGTCGTCAAAGCCGCGCCAGCAACCGCCCCACACCCGCCAGCGCCGCCTCCCGCGTCGCGCCGTCGGTGGCGCTCTCGGCGAGGTAGGCGGTCACGATCACCGGCGCGCGCTGTGGCGGGAAGGCGATGCCGATGTCGTTGGCGTCGTCGCCGGCGGTGCCGGTTTTTTCACCCACTTGCCAGCCCGCCGGCAGCCCGGCCCGCAGGCGCTTGCCGCCGGTGGTGTTGGCCAGCAGCCATTGCAGCAGCCGCGCGCGCGAGGCCGGCGCCAGCGCGTCGCCCACCAGCAGCGCGCGCAGCGTGTGCGCCATGGCGCGCGGCGTGGTGGTGTCCCAGGGCTCTCCACTCGCGGCTCGGCGGTTCAGCTCGGGCTCGGTGCGGTCCAGCCGGGTCACGCGGTCGCCGAGCCGGCGCGCGTAGGCGGTGAGCGCGGCCGGGCCGCCGTAGCTGGTCAGGATGAGGTTGGCGGCGGTGTTGTCGCTGGTGGTGATGGTGGCTTCGCACAGCTGCGCCAGGCTCAGGCCCTCGCCGCCCACGTGGCGCTCGGTCACGGGCGACCACGACACG
This sequence comes from Hydrogenophaga sp. FW305-3-2-15-A-LB1, assembly GCF_058787875.1. NCBI lineage: Bacteria > Pseudomonadati > Pseudomonadota > Betaproteobacteria > Burkholderiales > Comamonadaceae > Hydrogenophaga > Hydrogenophaga sp. FW305-3-2-15-A-LB1. Next base: position 44,328 of record NZ_JBYTAE010000037.1, read on the forward strand.
AGGTCCTGCCGGCGGTAACGGATGCGCCGCTCCAGCGACTCTTCGCCCCGGTCCGCCCGGTCCAGCACCAGCGCGCTGGCCAGCAGCTTGAACGAACTGAGCATCAGAAAGCGCTCGTCCGCGCGCCAGCCGTGTTCGCGCCCGGTGGCGGTGTCGATGAGGTGCACGCCCAAGCGGCCCCGAGCGGTGGCCTCGATGTCGCGCAGGGCGTCCTGCAGCGCACCGGTGTCGGCCCAAGTATTTCCGTGGATCAGGCCCAGCAGGGTGGCACTGGAGGCCAGGCAGAAGGTGCGTCGGTCGGTCATGGTGGTTCCTCGTGAATCAGGCCTGCATCGTAGGCAGGACGACCAACCCGTTCAAACGGGAATAATCGAGGCCACACCACGGAAAAACTTGGGGATTAAAGCGATGGACCTGCCACTCAACGCCCTGCGCGCCTTCGAGGTGTCGGCGCGGCACCTGAGTTTCACGCGCGCCGCGCAGGAACTCAACCTCACGCAGACCGCCGTGAGCCAGCATGTGAAGAACCTGGAGCAGCGCCTGGGCAAGCCGCTGTTCCGGCGCGTGCCACGCGGCCTGGCGCTGACCGACGAGGGCATGACCCTGTTGCCCACGCTGGTGGACGCGTTCGCGCGCGTCTCGGCCACGCTGGAGAGCTTCAAGGGCGCGCACAAGCGCGAGGTGCTGTCGGTGGGTGCGGTGGGCACCTTCGCGGTGGGCTGGCTGCTGCCGCGCCTGCGCGACTTCCAGGCGCGCCACCCCTTCGTGGAGCTGCGGCTGTTCACGCACAACAACCGTATCGACCTCGCGGCCGAGGGCCTGGACTGCGCGATCCGCTTCGGCGACGGCCAGTGGCCCGGCCTGCAGACGCGGCACCTGCTGGCCGCGCCGCTGGCGCCGGTGGGCGCGCCGGCCCTGGCGCACCGCATCCGCGCGGTGGCCGACCTGGGGCGCGAGACGCTGCTGCGCTCCTACCGCTCGGACGAGTGGGCGCAGTGGTTCGAGGCAGTGGGCGGGCGCGCGCCGCTGCTCACCGGGCCGATGTTCGACTCTTCGCTGGTGCTGGCCGATGCCGCCGCCCAGGGCGCGGGCGTGGCCCTGCTGCCGGTGTCGCTGTTCACCCGCGACCTGCAGAGCGGGCGGCTGGTGCGCCTGTTCGAGGCCGAGGTGGACGTGGGCGGCTACTGGCTCACGCGCCTGAAGACGCGGCGCAAGAGCGCGGCCATGAAGGCCTTCCAGGACTGGCTGGAGCTGCAGGCCCCCGGAACACCCGCGGCCTGAGGGCCGCGCTCACAGCCCGAGCGCGCTCAGCCCCGGGTGGTCGTCGGGCCGCCGGCCGAGCGGCCAGTGGAACAGCCGCTCGCTCTCGTGGATCGGCCGGTCGTTGATGCTGGCGTGGCGCTGTTCCATGTAGCCCAGGTCGTTGAACTGCCAGTTCTCGTTGCCGTGCGAGCGGAACCAGTGGCCCGAGTCGTCGCGCCATTCGTAGACGAAGCGCACCGCGATGCGGTTCGCCTCGAAGGCCCACAGCTCCTTGATGAGCCGGTAGTCCAGCTCCTTCGCCCACTTGCGCACCAGGAAGGCGTGCACCGCGTCGCGGCCCACCGGGAACTCGGCGCGGTTGCGCCAGCGCGTGTCCTCGGTGTAGACCTTGACGACGCGGTCGGGGTCGCGCGAATTCCACGCGTCCTCGGCCAGACGCACCTTCTCGGTGGCCGACCCGCGCGTGAACGGCGGCAGCGGCGGGCGCGGTTCCATCAGTACTGCTTGTACGGGAGGAACTTGCCCGAGAGCACCACGTTCACACGGTCGCCCTTCGGATCGGCCTGGCGCTTGATGTCCATGCTGAAGTCGATCGCGCTCATGATGCCGTCGCCGAACTCCTCGTGGATCAGCTCCTTGATGGTGGTGCCGTAGACGCTGACGATCTCGTACCAGCGGTAGATCAGCGGATCGGTCGGCACGGGCGTGGGCAGCGAGCCCTTGTAGGGCACGACCTGCAGCCACTTCTGCTCTTCCACGGAGAGCCCGAAGATCTTGCCCACCACCTTGGCCTGGGCGGGCGAGGCGGTCATCTGGCCCAGGCACAGCGCCGTGGTCCATTCCTTGGACTGGCCCACCTTCTTGGCCACGTCGGCCCAGCTGATGCCTTTGGACACCTTGGTGGAAATGATCTTTTCGGTGACGTCGAGTCGGTTCATGTGTTGCCTCTTGTTGATGAAACGGTTGAGTGAAAGGGGTCGATCCAGGGACACCGCGGGTCCGGCTCCGCCGGCCCCAGGTGTCGCCCCCCTCTCTGAGGGGGAGGCGCCGAAGGCGACGCGGGGGGTTCAATGGGCTCGCGCACGCGAGACCAAGAAATCCACGATGTGGTTGCGCAGGTCGTAATAACCATCCAGGTGGTGCAGCTGCGCGCGCGTGCGGCTGCGCGGCAGCGGGTTGACCACCACCTCGGCCATGCCGCCGGGCACGTAGCCGTTGGCGCCTTCGCTGCCGTTGCTCATGAGCAGGATGCGGTCGGCCAGCAGGATGGCCTCGTCCACGTCGTGCGTGATCATGAAGACGGTCTGCCGCGTCTCGCGCACGATGCCCATGAGCTCGTCCTGGATGGTGCCGCGCGTGAGCGCGTCCAGCGCGCCGAAGGGCTCGTCGAGCAGCAGCATCTTGGGCTGGATGGCGAAGGCGCGCGCGATGCCCACGCGCTGCTTCATGCCGCCCGAGAGCTGGCTGGGCTTCTTGTCGATGGCCGGGCTCAGGCCCACGAGCGCGACGAACTTTTCGACGTGGGCGTTGAGGTCGGCGCGCGGCATGTCGGGCCAGCGCGACTTCACCGCGAACGCGATGTTCTGCCGCACCGTGAGCCAGGGCATGAGCGCGTGGCTCTGGAACACCACGCCGCGCTCCAGGCTGGGGCCGGCGATCTCGCGGCCGTCCATGAAGCAGTGGCCCGAGCTCGCGGTGTCCAGGCCCGCGAGCACGTTGAGGATGGTGGTCTTGCCGCAGCCGCTGTGGCCGATGATGCAGACGAACTCGCCCTTGTCGATGGCGAAGGACACGTCGGCGAACACCGGCTTGTCGGCCTGGTAGGCCTTGGCGAGTTTTTCAACCTGGAGGAAACCGGTCATCTTGGGGGCTTTCGTTGGGGCCGGTGCGGCGGGCTGGGTGGCCACCGCGCCTTCGCGCACGCTGGACTCACTCCACATAGGTCACCGCCTTCTGGAGCTGGGCGAACATCAGGTCGAGCAGCATGCCGACCACGCCGATGAGCAGCACGGCGAAGATCACGTTGGTGAGCGAGAGGTTGTTCCACTCGTTCCACACGAAGTAGCCCACGCCGGTGCCGCCGACCAGCATCTCGGCGGCCACGATGACCAGCCAGGCGATGCCCATGCTGATGCGCATGCCGGTGAGGATGGTGGGCGCGGCCGCCGGCAGGATCACCTGGAAGGCCTTGCGGATCGGGTTGACCTCCAGCGTGCTGGCCACGTTGAGCCACTCGCGCTTGACCGAGGCCACGCCGAAGGCGGTGTTGATCAGCATGGGCCAGACCGAGCAGATGAAGATGACGAAGATGCCGCTGACGTCCGAGTCCTTGAGCGTGTAGAGCGCCAGCGGCATCCAGGCCAGCGGGCTGATGGGTTTGAGCACCTGCACGAAGGGGTCGAAGGCCTTGCGCATCAGCGGCGACATGCCGATGAGAAAGCCCAGCGGGATGGCCACGGCCATGGCCAGCACGAAGCCCAGGCCCACGCGCGCCAGCGAGTGCGCGAGCTGGATGCCGATGCCCTTGTCGTTCGGGCCCTTGTCGTAGAACGGGTCGGCCAGCTGCGCCCAGCTCGCCTTCGCCACCTCGATCGGCGGCGGGAAGCCGGTGCTCTTGGCCGCGCCGGGGTCCTTGCCCATCATCTTGGCGTACTCGATCTCCTCGGCCGTCATGCCGGCCGAAGAACCGCCGATGCTGGGCCCGCTGGTGGAGAGCTGCCAGGCGCCGATGAAGACGGCGAACAGCAGCAGGGAGACCAGCGCGGCGCGCAGGTTGAGGCTCGCGACTTTCATGCTCAGGCCGCCTTCTGGATCGCGAAGCTCTTCAGGTACTCGGTGGGTTTGGCCGGGTCGAACACCTTGCCCATGATGGTGTGCTTGGCATAACCCGGGCCGGCCGCGAAGGGCTGGCCGAGTTCCTTCATGTGCTTGCGCGCGTCGGTGATGAGGAAAACCTTCTCGGCGATCTGCTGGTAGTTCACCTCGCCCTTGATGTAGCCCCAGCGCTGCATCTGCGTGAGCATCCATACCGCCATGCTCTGCCAGGGCATGGGGTCGAAGTCGGCGCGGTCGGGCACGGTCTGGATCTTGCCCAGGCCGTCGGCGAAGCGGCCGGTGAGCACTTGCGTGAGCACGGCCTCGGGCTGGTTGAGGTACTGGCTGGGCGCGATCACCTTGGCGATGAGCTCGCGGTTCTTCGGGTCGCGCGCCATGGCGGCCGAGGTGAGCACCGCGCGGTAGAGCGCGGCGAAGGTGTTGGGGTTCTTCTGGATGAACTCGGTGCTGGTGCCGAAGGCGCAGCAGGGGTGGCCGTTCCAGAGGTCCTTGGTGAGCACGTGGATGAAACCGACCTCGTCGAACACCGCGCGCTGGTTGAAGGGGTCGGGGCCGAGGAAGCCGTCGATGTTGCCCGCGCGCAGGTTGGCCACCATCTCGGCCGGCGGGATCACGCGCAGCTGCACGTCGGTGTCGGGGTTCAGGCCGGCTTCGGCCAGGTAGTAGCGCAGCAGGAAGTTGTGGATCGAGTAGTCGAACGGAATGCCGAACTTGAAGCCCTTCCAGTTCTTCGGGTCGCGGTTGTCCTTGTGCTTCAGGCTCAGCGTGATGGCCTGGCCGTTGATGTTCTGGATGGTGGCCACGTTCATCGGCGTGGCGTTGCTGCCCAGGCCGAGCGAGATGGCCAGCGGCATGGGCGAGAGGAAGTGCGAGGCGTCGTACTCCTTGTTGATCATCTTGTCGCGCACCAGGGCCCAGCCCGCCGTCTTGGTGACTTCGACGTTGAGGCCCTGCTTGCTGTAGAAGCCCAGCGGGTGGGCCATGATCAGCGGCGTGGCGCAGGTGATGGGGATGAAGCCGACCTTGAGGTTGGTCTTCTCCAGCGTGCCTTTCTTGGTGCCGGCCTCCTGCGCCAGGGCTTGCAGGCTGGTCACCGGCAGCACGCTGGCGATGGCGGCCATGGCCGTGCCCTTGCCCACCGCGCGCAGAAAGCGGCGGCGCACCTCGTCCTGCGGGAACAGCGCCTTGACCAGGGTGGCCTCGATGAACTCGTTGCTGTAGGCCTCGAACTCGGCGGTCTCGCTGCGCCGGCGCAGTTCGATGGCGGCGCTGTCGGCGGCCACCTCGGCGTGGTGGTCGGCCACGGTGTGCTCGCGCCCGCAGCTGCACTTCATCATGAGCGGACGATCGGCGTTGTAGGGATCGAAGAAGTCGGACATGGCGCACCTCGTGTGTTGAAGACGAGGGGCTCTTTGCAAGCACCGGGCCAGAAGCCGGGTGCCGCGCGCTGCGTGGCGCAAGTCGTGCCGCGCCGACCGACGCGGTGTAGGGCCAGCCCTACAAAACGCGGCCTTTCAGGCGATCTCAGGCGCTTTTGGGCGCGCGCGCGTGGCGTTCGGCGTAGAGCGCGAGTTCCACGTCGTTCTTCGCGCCGGTCTTTTCGAGCACGCGCGCACGGTAAGTGCTCACGGTGTTGGGCGCCAGGCCGAGCTGTGCACCAATTTCGCTCACGGTGCGGCCCTGGGTGAGCAGGCGGTAGACCTGGTACTCGCGGTGCGAGAGTGCCTCGGGCCCGCCCTGCGCGCCCGCGCTGCCCACGGCGGCGGCCAGCGCCTCGGCCGTGGCCTGGCTCACGAACACCGCGCCGCCGGCGGCCTTGCGCACGGCGGCGAGCATGTCGTCGGGGTCGGCGCTCTTGTTCAGGTAGCCGCAGGCACCCAGGCGGATGCAGCGCACCGCGTACTGCTTCTCGGGGTAGGTGCTGAGCATGAGCACCGGCAGGCGCGGGTGCTCGCGCTTGATGGCCTGCAGCACGTCCAGGCCGTCGAGCCCGGGCATGGCGATGTCGAGCAGCACCAGGTCCAGCCCCAGGCTGCCGCCGAGCTCGCGCACCTGCGCCAGCACGTCCGGCCCGGTCTGGGCCTCGGCCACCACCTGCACATCGGGCGCGTCGGCCAGGATCTGCTTGAGCCCTTCGCGCACGATGCGGTGGTCGTCGCCGATCAGCACGCGGATGGTCTCGGCCAGCAGGTCGAAAGAGGTGTTCATGTCTGTGCCTGTGTCTCCGGGAGCAGCGTCACCGTCAGGCACATGCGGGTGCCCTGGCCTGGTGCGCTCTCTATTTGAATATCGCCACCGAAATGGCGCGCCCGCTCGCGCATGCCCATCACGCCATAGGCATTCGCGGCCTCGAAGGCCTGCGGCGGTGCACCCACGCCATTGTCTTGCACGGTCAGCCGCAAGGCAGTCCCCCGCACGACGATGTGGACACCCAGGCGGTCGGCGTGCGCGTGGCGCCCGACGTTGCTGAGCATCTCCTGGAAGATGCGGAACACCGCCATGGCCAGGGGCTCGGGCGGCTCGGGGGCCTCGGCCACGGCCAGGTGCCAGTCCAGCGCCAGCTCGGCCGACTGCACGAATTCCTGCGCCTGCCACTCCAGCGCGGCCCACAGGCCCTGGTGGTCCAGGATGCTGGGGCGCAGGTCGGTGATGATGCGGCCGACGTTGTCCACCGCGGTCTCGATCAGCCGGCTCATGTTCTGGCACTTGCAGCGCATGCGCTCGCGCATGTCGTGCGCGGCGTCGGCGCTGCGCTGCTCCTGCTCGGACAGGCGCTTGTCCATCCAGTTCACGTCCATCTTGAGCGCCACCAGCAGGCTGCCCAGCTCGTCGTGCACCTCGCGCGCAATGCGGGTGCGCTCGTCCTCGCGCACGGTTTCCGAGCGGGCGGCCAGTTCACGCACCTGCTTCAATGCGGTGGCCAGCGCGAGCGTGCGCTCACCTACACGCTCTTCCAGCTGGTCTTTGGCGCGCCGCAGGGCGTCGGCGGCGCGCTTGCGCTCGGTGATGTCGACGAAGGTGACGACCGCGCCGCGCACCTCGCCGCCGTCCACGATGGGGTGGCTGGAGTACTCCACCGGGAAGCTGCTGCCGTCGCGGCGCCAGAACACCTCGCTGTCGATGCGGCAGGGCAGGCCCTGGCGGAAGGCGTTGAAGATCGGGCAGTCCTCCACCGGGTAGTGCGCACCATCGGCGTGCGAGTGGTGGGTGAGGTCGTGCATGTTGGAGCCCAGCAGCTCGGCCGGCTCGAAGCCGATCATGCGGGCCCCGGCGTGGTTGATGAACACGCACAGGCCGTCGAGGTCCACGCCGAACACCCCCTCCCCGGTGGAGGCCAGCAGCAGCGCGAGCGGGTCGCGCCAGGCGCCGGTGGTGGCGGGCGCTTCGGGCCGGCTGACGAGGTGGTTGGCGTCCAGGTGCATGGGCCTTACCCAAGCAATCGATGTGCCAAAGCGGTGCATGGCGCCAGAAGGCACGACAATCGCTTGGTTTGCCCACCC